>JAPKHB010000213.1 GCA_026647295.1 Planctomycetota bacterium
CGCCCTTCTTCTTGTCGTCGCCCATGACTGTCTCCTGTGCTTGTGATTATCGCCCGCTTCGCTAAACTTGCACGCCATAAATGGCCCGCTGTAGCCATCGCGGCGGCGGGTCGGTCCAGCGGCGGCGGGTATTCCCGCAGTGCCGCTACAGAAGGGCTTGAGCCCCGAGAGAGACATGAAAGACGCCCCCGGCGCCTCTGCGCCCAGACTTCACTCCAATCTCCAGCTGCACGCCGGCGACCACACCCCCGGCGCCTACAAGCCCCAGGTCGGCAAGCCCTTTGACCGCCTTGAGCGCGGCGGCCACGTTGATGACGCCGAGCTTCTGCAAGGCCAACTCACGCCCGATGGCCACGCAGTGCCGCCTGAACGCCGCGCTGAACAAGCCGCGCTCAATGCCAAATGGCTTGCGGAAGAACGCGAACGCCTGCGCGCCAGCAAAGGCGAGCCCGTAGCCTACGCGCAGGCCAGCGCCAGCGAGCAATCGCCGGGAGTTGAATACGCCGACCTCGAAAAGTTGCTGGCTTCGCGCAAGGCACTCAACAACGCCGGTGAAACCGATCTCGAGGCCAAGGCGGCGCGTGCACAGGAGTACGCAGCCAAGCTTGCGGCGGAGTACTACGCAAAAGGTCAGGCATCAGGTGGCGGGTTTCAGGCACCAGCTAGTCGCAATGCAGTGCCCGAATCCGGGCCCCCCACCCGCAGGAGGCGCCAGGACAGTTCCCCGAGCATCAGGATCGCCCCCACCATCACGCCGGCGAGCACGATCAGCGACACGTCGCGGTTCTTGATGTGGCCGATCTCGTGCGCGACGACGCCCTGGAGTTCGTCGCGGTCCAGGACCGCGAGCAGCCCGGTCGTCACGGCCACCGCGGCGTGGCGGGGGTCGCGGCCCGTGGCAAAGGCGTTGGGGGCGGGGTCGTCCACGAGGTACACCGCCGGGGGGCGCGCCAGGCCGGCGGCGATGCTCATCTCCTCGACCACGTTGACCAGCACGGCGTGGTCCTGCTTGCGGATCGGCCGGGCGCCGGCCAGGGCCAGGAACAGGCGGTCGCCCTGCGCCACGGCCGTGAGCCACAGCACCCCGAACAGCGCGAGGGCGACGGCCACGCCCACGACCCCGCCTACGGGCGCGACCAGGATGCCCAGCGCCCCGCCCGTGGCCCCCAGCAGGAGGGCCATCAGCACGAGCACGAACGCGCTGCGGCGGCGGTTCGAGCGGATCTGCTCCCACACGACGCGGCCCCCGCGCCCGCCGCGCTAGAACTGCACCTTGGGCACGGCGCGCTCGGCGGCCACCTCGATCTCGAAGAGCTCGGCCTTCTCGAAGCTTCCGCTGATCAGGTTGGCCGGGAACACCTCGCGCTTGTTGTTGTAGGTGGTGGCGGCGTCGTTGTAGGCCTGGCGGGCGAAGCCGATGCGGTTCTCCGTCGAGGTGAGTTCCTCCTGGAGCCCCAGGAAGTTCTGGTTGGCCTTGAGGTCGGGGTAGCTCTCGACCAGGGCGAAGAGCTGGGTGAGGGCCGCGCCGAGCAGGCCTTCGGCCTGGCCCTGCGCCGCGGGGCCGCGGGCCTGGACGGCCTGGTTGCGGGCCGCGATCACGCGCTCGAGCGTCTGGGCCTCGTGCTGCATGTAGCCCTTGACCGTCTCGACGAGGTTGGGCACCAGGTCGTGGCGGCGCTTGAGCTGGACGTCGATCTGCGACCAGGCGTTGCGCGACTCGTTGCGCGCGCGCACCAGGCCGTTGTAGACGCCGATGAAGAACAGGACGAGGACGACGAGCACGCCCAGGCCGATCCACGCGGCGTAGGCCAGGACGATGGACAGACAGATCTCGCTCACGGCGGGCGCTCCGGGTGCGGGCGCGAGCCCGCGTCAGGGGAAGCCCCGGGCGCGTAGGCACCCAGGAAGTCGCGCAACACTGTAGGGGCCCCGCCGGGGGACGCCGCGCCCCCCAGGAAGGCCTCCAGCTCGCCCGGGTCGAACCACAGGCCGTGGCCCCGGGGGCAGCGGTCCAGGACCACGACCCCTCCCGGGGCGCCAACCGGGCGCAGGGCCCGCCGGCAGCGGGGGCAGGGCCGGCGCGGCCCCCGCCGGCGCCGCGCGGGCGGCCCGAGTTCCTCGAGCAGGCCCTCCACGTCGGCGGGGCGGCCCGCCCGGCGCAGCAGTTGGCCCAGTTCCTGGGCGTCCAGCCACAGCCCGTGGCGCGCCGGGCACAGGTCCACCTCGACGCCCTGGTACTCCACGATCACCTGCGACGCCTGGCAGACGGGGCACAGCACGCGGTCCTCCGGAGGGGCGGCCGATGGTAGCCCGAAGCGCTGCCGGCGAGGGCGGACCGGCGGGCGGGCGTGGTGTACGGTAGGGTCCGGCGCCGGGGGATCGGGCCCCGGCCAACGACGGAGGTCGGCAATGGATCCCCAGCGGCTCGACGAGGTCGCCCGCGCCATGGTGGCGCCGGGCAAGGGCATCCTGGCGGCCGACGAGAGCACCGGGACGATCCAAAAGCGCCTGGCCTCGATCGGCGTCGAGTCCACGGCGGAGACCCGCCGCGCCTGGCGCGAACTCCTGATCGGCGCCCCGGGCCTGGGCCGCCACGTCAGCGGCATCATCCTGTACGACGAGACGCTGCGTCAGAGCGCGGCCGACGGGCGGCGGTTCGTGGAGGTCCTGGACCGCGCCGGCGTGTTGCCCGGCGTGAAGGTGGACCGCGGCGCCAAGCCCCTCGCCGGCCACCCGGGCGAGACCGTGACCGAAGGCCTGGACGGCCTGCGCGAGCGGCTCGCCGAGTACGCCGGGCTCGGCGCGCGCTTCACCAAGTGGCGGGCGGTGCTCGCGATCGGGCCGGGCCAGCCCAGCCGGGCCTGCGTTTCGGCCAACGCCCACGCGCTGGCGCGCTACGCGGCCCTGTCGCAGGAGGCGGGCCTCGTGCCGATCGTCGAGCCCGAGGTGCTCATGGACGGCGCGCACGACCTGGCCCGCTGCGAGGCCGTGACCACGGCGGTGCTGGCCGCGGTGTTCGAGGAGTTGCGCGGCCAGGCGGTGCGTCTGGAAGGCCTGGTGCTCAAGCCCAGCATGGTGATCTCCGGCACCGCGTGCCCCCAGCGCGCGGGCGTCGCGGACGTCGCCCGGGCCACCGTGCGCTGCCTTGCGCGCACGGTGCCGGCGGCGGTCCCCGGCATCGCCTTCCTCTCCGGCGGCCAGGGCGACGTGGAGGCCACCGCCCACCTGGCCGAGATGAACCGCCGGGGCCCGCACCCCTGGGAACTTGCCTTCAGCTACGGCCGGGCGCTGCAGGCCCCGGCGCTCAAGGCCTGGGGCGGGCAGGCCGAGCGCGTCGCCCTCGCCCGCGAGGCCTTGCTGCACCGCGCCCGGATGAACGGCCTGGCCCGCGCCGGGGCCTGGACGCCCGAGAGCGAGGCCACCCCCGCTGCCGCGCGCTGACGCCGCCCCCGTTCGCCGCCGCGCGACCGCGCTCGGGCTCGTGGCCCTCGGGGCGACGGCGCTGCTCGTGCTGCCGCTTCGGGCCCCGGGGCTGCCCGGCGGCGGGCGCCTCCTGGACGCGGGCCACGCCCTCCTTGGCGGGGCGCTCGCCCTCGCGGTGCTCGGGGTGCTGCGCGTGCTGCCCGCGCTTGGCCGGCGGCCGTGGCGGGCGCGCTGGCTGGCCGGCGCCCTGGCCACGGCCTACCTCGGGGCGCTCGAACTGGTGCAGGGCGCGCTGGGCACCCGCACCGCAAGCGCCACGGACCTCCTGGCCGATGCGCTCGGCGCGGCCGCCTTCCTCTGCCTGGCGGCGGCGCTGGAAGGCCGGCGCCGCCCGGCGCTCGGGCCGCTTGCGGCGGGGGCCGCCCTGCTCGGAGTCGCCTGGGCGCCGGTGTGGCTCGACGCGCTGGAGGCACGCGCGGCACGCCAGCGCTTCCCGCTGCTCTACTCCTTCGAGGGCGCCGCGGAGGTCGCCCGGCTCGGCGCCCACGGCGCCCGCCTCGAACGCGACCCGGGCTGGGCCACCCACGGCGCGGCGAGCCTGCGCGTGGAACTCGAGCCGGGGCCGTGGCCGGGCGTCGTCCTCGCGGGCGCGCCGGGCGACTGGCGCGGCTATGCGACCCTCGTGCTCGACGTGAAGGTGGGCGACGGCGCGGCCCTGGGACTCGAACTCAAGGTCGGGGACGAGGCCTCTTCCACCGACGCCTACGCCGAACGCTACAACCGCCGCTACGAGCTGGCGCCGGGGACGCACGCCCTGCGCGTGCCGCTGGAGGAGGTCGCCCGCGCGCCGGTGGGCCGGCGCCTGGACCTGGGCGCGGTGCGCTGGCTCGAACTCTTCGCCCCGGACCTGGTCGGGCCGCGGCGCTTCTGGCTCGACCGGGTGCGGCTGGAGTAGCCTCGGGCCCATGACGGCCCCCGCGGCGAACGCCCCGCGCGCGACGCGCCTTGCGCGCACCCGCCGGCAGGTGTGGGGAGGCGTGGCGTTGCTGGCGCTCCTGGCCGGGGCGGCCTGGGGGCTGCGCCCGGGCCGAAAGGCGCCCGCGCCGGCCGCGCCCACGGAGATCCGGGTTGCGGTGCTCGGAGCCACCGGCGCGCCGGAGACCCGGGCGCGGGTCTACCTGCTCCAGCGTGCCGATCAGGCGGCGCAGGGGACGTGGGACCCCGCGGCCGCGGTGTTCCGCCTCCCCGTCGCCGCCACGCCGGCCCGGGCGCTGGTGGGCGCGCCGGGCCACCGGCTGGGCGAGGTGCGCGAACTGGCGCGCGACCAAAGCGTGAAGCTGCGGCCCGGCATCGAGGTCCGGATCCGGCTCGAGGGTCGCGAGTTGCTGGAGGTGGACGGCCACCGGCTCCTGCTGCGCATCCGGCCCGCCGTCGACCCCGAGGGGCGCCTGCCCGGCGCCGGGCACGTGGAGGCCGCGGACCTGGTCGCGTTCATGGAGCCCCTGGAGCCCCCGCCCGCCGCGCTCGAGCCCCTTACGCGCGCGGAGTTCGGGCTCGCACTCACGGCGGCGCAGGCCGAGGCGGGCGTGCGCCTGCCCGCGGCCGGGCGCTACGCGGTGCACTGGGGCGTGCTCGCCCCGGGCGCCGGCACCTGGTTCACCCTCGAGGACCGCACGGGCAAGGTGCTCGGCGTGAGGGACCGGGAGGCGCCCCAGGTGTTTGCGCTGCGCATCACGCCGGAGGGGGCCGCGCAGACGCTGGCGGGCCTCCAGGAGTGGGTGGCGCGCCTCGGGGCGCCGGCGGCGGCCCGCTAGGCCCCCGCCCTTGGGGGACCGCTACCGGGCGTCCACCACGTGCGTGCGCCGGCGCCCGAGGTCCAGGCGCGCCGGCGGCCGGGTTCCCGGCAGGCGCAGCAACACCTCGGACGGGACGTCGCAGCGCCGCCAGCCTTCGTAGCGCGCGATGCGCCGGTCGCCCCCGGGCAGCACGGCGGTGAGCGTGAAGGTGGTGTGGGGCGGCCGGTGGCCGGGCAACACGAGCGTGCCGAGGTGTTCGGCCGCGAGGGCGGGCGGCGGTTCGGCGTCCGCGGGCCAGCTCACCGCCAGCACCAGCCGGCCGTCCACGGGCACGCGCAGGGTGGCCCGCCGGCAGGTGTCGGGCACGAGCGCGCCCCCCTCGGGCTCGACGCCGCCGGGCAGGTCCACCTGCCAGTGGGTCGTCGGGGGCCCGGGGACGTGGATCCAGCCGTCGGCGTCCGTCTCGGCCTCGTGGCGGCCGGCGCGACGCTCGGTGAGCCCCGGGAGGCGGTCCCCCGCGGCCAGGAGCCGCACCTTGAGGCCCGCCAGCGGCCGGCCCCGGCCGTCGATCAGGCGCAGCGCCTGCTCCGGGACGCGCGCGCGGTAGCCCGGGCGCGCCAGTCCCGCGCGTTCGTGGCCGTCCAGGCTCGCCAGGAAGGCCCGCAGGTCGGCCTGCTCGGACGGGCCGAGCCGGATGCGGGCCACCCGTTCGTCCCGCTGCGGGTCGTCGCTGCCGCCGCGGCCGTAGTAGGCGACGACCTCGGCGAGCGTGGCCAGGGAGCCGTCGTGCATGAACGGACCGCGGCGGGCGACGTCGCGCAAGGTGGGCGTCTTGAAGGCGCGCAGGTGGCCGGGGGAGCCGGTCACGCGGGCCCGGCCCGGGTCCAGGCGCGCGTCGATGGGCGACTCGTCGGCGGCCCGGCGGCGCTGCTGGAACCCCTGCCAGGCGATGCCGGTGTTGTGGAACTCGTAGTCGGTGAGCGGCGGCCGGGCGCCGGAGAGCCGGTGGCACTCGGCGCAGCCGGCGCGGCCCTCGAACAGCGCGAGCCCGCGTGCCGCCGCGGGCGAAAGGGCCTCCCGGTCGCCCCGGAGGTGGCGGTCGAGCGCCGACTCGGTGGCCACGGCGCTGCGGCAGAAGGCCGCGATCGCCCGCGCGATGCGGGCGCGGGACACGCCCGTCTCGCCGAACGCGGCGCGGAAGGCCTCGGCGTAGCGCCCCGCGTCCTCGAGGACCTTCTCGGCGCGGGGCAGCCGGTCCAGGTCGGCGTTGGTCAGCGTGCGCCCGGGCAGGCCCAGCAGCGGGTCGTCGGGTTCCTCCAGGCCGGTGCGCCGGGCGAGGGGGCGGCCCTCCTCGTCCCGCCCGACCAGCGCCTCGATCGGGACGGGCGCGGTGCTGTAGGCGCAGCTCGAGGCGCACCTCGAGTCCGAGCGCGCTCTCGAGGGGGAGCGCGCATCCATCGACGAGCGCATCGACTCCGAGCAGCGGGAGCTCGGCGGGCGCGAGTCCGAGCTTCGCGAGCACGTCGACCGCCTGCCCGAACCGCTGGCCCGCAGGGCGCGCCACT
>JAPKHB010000214.1 GCA_026647295.1 Planctomycetota bacterium
CCGGCGCGCAGAAGCGCGCCGGGTGGCGCCCAGGAGGGCGCCACGAGCTGAGGGCTTGACAGCCCGAGCGCTCGCGCGTAGTCTCGCCGCAACGCGCGCACTTTACCGCCAGCACGGAGGGCCAGATGCCGACTCCCACCGTTCCCCCGGTCGCCAGGGTCGCCGCCAAGTGGGCGCGCCGCGCCGCGAGCGCCAGCACGGAGTACCAGGAGGGCATCCAGAGCACGACCGCCGACTGGGCCGGCGCCGCGAGCGCGGCCGAGGGCGCCTACAAGGCCGGCGTGGCGGCGGCCGCGACCGCCGGCCGGTACGGAAAGGGCGTGAACCGGGCCGGGACCCAGCGCTGGAAGAAGGGCGCGCTCGACAAGGGACCGAGCCGCTACGCTCAGGGTGTCGGCGTCGCCGAGGGCGACTACTCCGGCCAGGTGGCCCCGTTCCTGGAGGCCATCGGCCGCACGGACCTGCCCCCGCGCGGGCCGGCGGGGTCGGAGGGCAACTACCAGCGCAGCGCCGCCATCGGCAAGGCTCTGCGCCAGCTCCGCGAGCGCCGGTAGCTCCCGGCCGAGCTGACCGAACCTCACAGGCCAGGAGGGCACCGAGAACATGGGCAAGCGCTACCTTCGCTCGATCGTGTCCGACCTTCAGACCCTCACGGCGAGCGCCGACGTGACGCCGATCGACCTGCCCGTCAACCCGCTCTCGTTCCTCGTGCTCACGATCAACGCCGAGGTGAACGGCGCCCAGGAGGTGCAGGACGACGCCGTCCCGATCGTGAACCACCTGGGGATGATCACGGACCTCAGCATCCGGCACCGGGGGGAGAACATCCTCCAGGGTTCCGGCGCCGACCTGGCGATGCTGTCCTACCTGCTCACGGGCGTCCCGCCGTGGGGCCGCGAGTGGTCCTACGGCGACAACACGTTCACGTCGCGCAGCTTCATCCTGCCGCTGACCCGCCGGCCCTACGACCCCGAGGAGGCGTTCCCGGCCACGACGCGTGGCCAGCTCCGCTTCCACATGACCGCGGGCGCCGCGCTGGGCGTCTACGACAACTTCCAGTGGGCGCTGGAGGCGGTCGAGCTGGTCGAGGCGGCGCCCAAGCGCTACCTGAAGGCCACGACGCTCACGCGCGCGCTCGCCGCTACCGGGCGCCAGCGCATCCCGCTCCCGCTGGGCAACCAGCTCGCCGGGCTGCTGCTGTTCGATCCCACGGACGAGAACGACGCGACCGAGACCTACGCGTTCGGCAAGGTCAAGCTCCTCAAGGACAACGTCGAGCAGTACTACGCCGAGTCCAACTGGGAGTCCCTGGCCGCGGACATGGCCCTCCGCGTCCAGAACCTCATGGGCGCGTTCGGCCACACGCACGTCCAGGCCGCGGCCGATACCGGGGTCGGCGGGGCCGGCCACCGCACCGCGGACATGCCCCCGATCCAGTACGGCTACATGGACTTCGACCCGCTCAAGGACGGCAGCTACCTGCTCGACACGGCCGGCGCCTCTGACGTGGAGCTGGACCTGAACAGCGACGTGAGCACCGGCACCGTCCGCGTGATCCCCGTCGAGCTGGTCGAGCTGAAGGGCTAGCACGGTGAACCTCTACCCCGAGCCGCGGGCCCGGATCGGCTACGACCTGGCCCGCGGCATCGAGGCATTCGGCAGCTCCCAGCGGATCACCGGCACCTGCGACTCTCAGGTGACGGAGGCCAGCATCGGCACGTTCGCGGGCTACCCGGACGTGGTGGACGTGTACGTGGAAACCGTGGACGTGGAGCTGATCATGCGCGACGACGTAGGCCGGGAGACCGGCCGCGAGCGCGTCCAGGCCGGCACCAACTGGCAGACCCGTATGCGGTTCCGGTCCCTGGGCGCCCTGACGCTCGCCGCCGGCACGGCCACGATCACCGCAAGTGGGAAGTGGCTCTGCCGCGCCGTCGAGCTGCCCGCACCCCCCCCCGAGCCGATGGCGGCGCCGGCCGCGGGCTAGCCCGTGGCCGCGCCGCTCCCGCCCGAGACCTGGCCGCTCCCGCGCGGAAAGCGCGAGTTCAAGACCGCGCAGCAGCAGCTCTCCGCGATCCGCGTAGCCCAACCCCGGACCCGGCTGCTGACGTTCCAGCTCCAGGGCGGCGGCGCCAACGAACGGGATTCCTTCAGTCTTGGCGTCATGCGCGGCCCGGCGATCATTCGGGAGGTCCAGTGGCGCAGCTCCACCGCGTTCGACCCGGCGACCCGCACGCTTGAGCTGGGCTATGCCACCGCCCCGGTGTCGGAAACCGGCGTCAACGTGGGCCTGGCCAAGCCCTGGAACCGGATTCCCGAGCTGACGGACGATCAAAACAACCCGGTCAACCCTCAGGCCGCCGGCTTCTGGCTCTGGACGACGACCGAAACCGGCACCTGGATACGCGCGAAGCTCAACTACCTGGTAAGCCTCGCTGAGTGGTATCCCGTCGTGAGCTTCTCCAACACGGGCGGCGTGGCCGTCACCAGAATCTACGGCTGGATGTCCGTGCTCGAGGACGTAAACCCGCGCGCGATCGAGGTCATGTACTAGTGGCCGCGCCGGCCCCGCCGATCGACCTGCCCAGCGCCACGGACCCGGACGCGGCCGACCGCCTGCGCGTCGAGCTGACCGTGCTCATGCTGGACGCAATCGCACAGACCCGGATCGAGCAGACCATCGAGCAGGGCACGCTCGCCGGGGAGGCTCTGATCGGCTCGCGCGTCACGCAGCAAGAGCTACAGCTGCGCGAGCTGTACCGGCGCGAGTGCGCGCGGCCGCCCGTGCCGCGCGACGACGACCCGGACGGCGACTACCTCCCGGACGCATCGTGCCTGAACCTGGGCCCCGCCGACCTGAAGCAGATGGGCGGCGCGATGGACGGCCTGACGCTCCCCGAGCTGGCACAGGCCGAGGAGCTGGAGGCCGACACGCGGGCCCTCGTGGACGCCATGAGCGCCGATCCCGGCGGCGCGCCCGACCTGTGGGCCGCACGGATCGAGGCCGCGGCCGAGAAGCTGTCCACGGGCCTACGCGTGCCGCGGCGCCGCCGCCTGGAGCAACGCCGCCGGCAGACCGCGCCGCGGCCGCCGCGGCCGCTCAGTGCGCGCCCCGTCTACGCGCCGGCCGAGAAGTGCCCGGCGTGCCTGCACACGTTCGGGGCCTGCGCCGAGCGCGGCCCCGACTGTGGCGGGGTCTGTATCAGCAACTGCCTCACCGGCAGCTACGTCTGCGCCAAGGATGCCGCCGAGGGCGCCGCGGCCGTCAAGGCCGGCGCCTGCTACTGCGAGGAGTTCGAACGGCGCGCCCGCCAGTACGGATCGTGGGTCTACCTGGGCGCCGGCATCACTCGCGCTGTGGGCCTCGATCCCGAGGAGCTGACGCGGCCGCGCATCCTCCTACCGGCCCAAGACGCGCCCGTGAAGGCGCCGACCCTCGCCGCCTACGTCACCGCGCCCGTCTGCCCGCCCGTGGTGGAAACCGTCGTGGCGCTGTTCCCCTGGGCCTTCTACGGGCCCTGCTGCCCGTTCCCGCACGGGTGCGCGCAAGGCGTGCTGTAAGCCGATGCCCGTCTACCCGCCGCACATCGTGCATCCCGTCAAGACCGGGCGCTACCGCCACATGGCGAAGAATGACGCGCCGCTGTGGGAACGCTTCCTCGATCAGTACGCCCTCCAGCTCCGCGGCGTCGCCTACGATGTCGCGCTCGGCGGCGTCGTGCTGTCCCCCGAGATGGGCGACGAGTCCTACCGGCTGGGCTGGCAGTACCAGACCGCCATGAAGATCGACGCCCTCGCGCTACTGGACGATGCCGCGTGGGTGATCGAGGTCCGCCCGATGGCCCGCGCGAGCGCCCTGGGCAACGCGCTGGCCTACCGCGCGATGCTGGCCCGCGACGGGTTCACGCACCTCCCGCTCGTGCCCACCGTCGTCACGGATCACGCCAGCGCGGACGTGCGCTACTGCGCCCAGGAGCTGGGCGTCCAAATCATCGAGGTCCCCGACCCTGCGCCGGCCGGACAGGACGGCCCGGCAGAGGAGGTCCCATGAGGACGGGTGTCAAGACTTCGGAGTTCTGGCTGTCGATGGCCGCGATGCTCGTGCAGCTCCTGGGCGGTTTCGGCGTGCTCGATTCCGCCGCGATGGGACCCTCCGCGGGCGTCGCCGCCGGCTACGCGGTCGCCCGCGCCGTCGCCAAGCGCCCCGGCAAGTAGCATGAACGGGCCCGCGCGCCGTGGTCTACGACCGCTTCGGCGAGCCCTGGCCCTGGCTGCCGCTGTGGGTGCGGCCCTGGCTGTCGCCGGCTGGCTCTACTTCCTGGCCCGCGCCTGGCGCCCGGTGTAGGCCCGCCATGACGCGCGCCGAGTTCGCCGATGCTGTGCTCATGGTCGCCGCCGCCCTGGGCGGTAGCGTCACGAGCTGGATACGCTCAGAGGCTCGCAACAAAGCCGTGGGCGGGGTGCCGTTGAGCGCCCACCGCTTCGGCTTGGGCGCCGACCTGGTCTACGACCGCCCCGTGCCCGAGGGCGAGGCCCGTGAGCTGGCCCGGCGCGCCGGGCTGCGCCTCATCCGTGAGGCTGATCACGACCACGTCCAGCCGCTCGACTGGACCGCCGGCTGAGTGTGGCGTCATGGCCCGCCTGCTGACCGTGCTGCGCTACCGCGTGCGGTTCCTGGCCCTCGTGGGCGTCGCGCTGCTCTGCGCCTACGCCTACGGCAACCTACAGGGACACCACGCGGACGCGCTCGCCGAGGTCGAGCCCCTACCGCCCGAGCTCGTGCGTCATCGCCTCGCATCGCTGGAGGCCGAGGTCCGGGCGCTCCGCGAGGAACACCGGGGGCTAGGATGGACGATGGCCGGTGCCCTGGGCGGCGT
This sequence comes from Planctomycetota bacterium, assembly GCA_026647295.1. Lineage (GTDB taxonomy): Bacteria > Planctomycetota > PLA2 > PLA2 > JAEUHO01 > JAPKHB01. The sequence goes on from JAPKHB010000214.1 coordinate 4,878, forward strand.
CGTGCTCCAGCTCGTGCTCACGTTCCTCAAGCCCCGAGGGCCGTAAGATCACAACGAGGGCCGGCGCGCCCGCGCGTGCGCGCCGGCCCTCGCCACGGGCCGGCCCGCCGCGGGCCGGCCCGTGCTACCCTCGCCCCATGCCGCAGGACTTCGGCGTCCCCGACCTGGTCGTCAACGAGTACCAGCGCTTCGTGGACAACGCCCGGAACCTGACCGGCAACAGCACCGAGCAGAGCCGCCGCTACATCATCCGGCAGAAGAAGAAGGACCCGACGACGCAGTACGTCCACGTACCCGGCTGGTCCGACGTCATCAAGCTCACCCCCAAGGAGCGCCCGACCCAGCAGGAGGTCCGCGCGTACCTCCTCAGCGTGCCCAAGGGCAAGCCCTCGCCGCTGTCCCCCGAGCGCTCCGAGGTCGTGCGCGCCTATCTCCAGGATGCGCTAGAGCGCCGGGACTCGGCGACCCCTGAGTACGCCAAGGCATGGGCGCAGCTCATGACCGCAATCGACAACGTGCAGGACCTAATCTCGACCGTCGGCGTGTTCGGCCGGCTAGCCATCAACGGCGCGCTGCGCCTCATGCCCCTGGGCGGCGCGATCGCGCCGCGCGTCGTGCCGTTCCTGGGCTGGATTCTACTCGCGGGCGACCTACTGAACCTCGTCAACCTGCTCGGCATCCTCGCATTCCCGCTGTTCGCGTGGTGGTGTGGCGGGCCCAAGGCCGTGCTGGCCGGCGGCCTGCCCCAGCTCGTGATGAAGCGAGGCCTCAAGCAGAAGCTCACGAGCTGGAACGCTAACAACCCGTGGGGCCGCGCGGGCCGACTGGCCCGCGATCGTGCGGCGCGCCGGATCCTGCCGGAAGCGATGAAGCTGCTGGAAGTCGCGCAGACCCTCGACAACCTCTACGGGGTCGGTCTGAGCTATGGCGCCATCTGGGGTCTCGTGTCTGACGCCGCCTACGCCGTCGTGGGCGCCGGCGAGGGCAAGCGCACCATCATCAGCACGCCGACCGGCCGGGAGGAGCTGCTGCGCCGCGCGCGACCGCTGACCGAGAACACGTCCCGCGAGCAGGCCCGCGACCGGCGCGCCGCGGCCGTCGTCCTGGCCACGGCGCCGACAATCGCGCGCGTCCAGGAGGAGTTCACCGCGGAGTTTCACCTGCGCCACATGCTCGCGGTGAGCGCCGCGCTGTCGATACTGCGGCCCGTGATCGAGCATCCCGCGATGGCCGACTGTGTCGAGCTGGCGGCCGCCGTGGAGTGGTCGCCGCCGACCTGGTCGCCGGAACGGCTGGCCGAGTCCACCGTGGGCGCGCTGGCGCCCGAGCTACCGCCCGCCGTGTGGGCCCTGCGCGGCAGCCCGGACCGCATCCCCGGCCGCGCGCTCCTGGAGGACACCCCGCGCGAGATTGCCGCCGCCCTGCGCCAGCTCGTGGAGCCTCGCCGGAACAGCGCCGAGGGCTGCGCCCTGGGCGCGGTCGCCTCGCGCATCATCGACCGGGCCAGTATCCTGCTCACCGGGCGCGACGACGCGGTACGCTTCACGCTGACCCCACCGCACGCGGTCGCGGAGTCGCTGGCAGAGGCCGGGCTATTCTTGGTCCCCAGCAACGGCGAGGCGCGCACCGCCGCATTCTTCGACGCCGCGGCCGAGGAGATGGACAGGCGGAATCGGCACGGCCTATCTCAAGGCGAGCTGCTGGGCCTCATCAAGGCCCACGACCTGACCTACATCTTCGGGCGTCCCGCCGACTATCCCGTGCCCGCGATCATGCGCGAGTTCGAGCGCCCCACCGAGGGCGCCCACCTGTTCGGCAACCTGGAACCGCCGCGCGATTGAAACCGTCGCGGTTCACCAACCGCGCTCGGGCTGTCAAGCCCTCAGCTC
>JAPKHB010000215.1 GCA_026647295.1 Planctomycetota bacterium
CGCACTGGAGCGCCGTGATGGCCGAGGACCGGGCGCTGGCCGACTCGATCCTCGAGTCGGCCCGGGCGGAGGCGGCGCGGCCCGACGCCCCCGCCCCCCTTCGGCTGCGCCTGGCCACGATCCTGCGCAACGCCCACGTCGTGGCGGGGGACGGCGGCGAGGAGCCCGTCGCCCGGGCGCTGCTCGCCGAGTTGCGGCGGCTGGTCGCGGGCGCCCCGGACGCGGAGGGGCTCGCCCTGCTCGCCCAGGCGCTGGCCAACGCCACGCTGGACGGCTGCCGCGCGCAGGCCTGGGACCGGGTGGACGGCCACCTCGCGGAGTTGGCCGGGCTCGTCGAGGGCGCGCCCGGGTCGGAGGCGGTCCGGGCGAGCTACGGCCGGGCGGTCTACAACGCGCACCTGCACGCGTCGCGCGGGCGCGAGGAGGCGCGCGCCGAGCGCCTGATGGAGGCGCTGGCCGCGGGCCTTTCGCGCTGGCCCGACAGCCCGGCGCTGCGCCAGGAGTGGGTCGACGTGCTGGGCAACGCGCTGCACCACGCCGCGCTGGCCCGCGCCCCCGCGCCGGCCCGCCGGCACCTCAAGGCCGTGGCCCGCGTGCTGGGCGACCCGGCGGTCGAAGGGCCCCATTGCGACTCCCTCGGCCACGCCCTGTGCAACGCACACATCCACGCGGGCAACGCCCGGGACGACGAACTGGCCGAGGCGTTGCTCGGCGAACTGCGCCAGATGCAACGGCGCCCGACCCGCAGCGCGATCCAGCTCTTGAGCCTCGCCCGGGCCCTGTTCAACGCGCACCTGGACGCGGGCAACGCCGGTCGCGCCCGCCGGGGCATGGAACTCCTGGACGAACTCGAGGCGCTGTGCCGGCTCCCGCTGGCGGGCGAGGAGCACCGGCTCGAACTGGCGCAGGCCCTCTTCAACGGCGTCGTCGACGCCACGGCCGGCGACCGCGGCGCCGAGGTCGACGGGCTGCTGGACCGCCTGCGCGCGCTGTGCGCGCGGGCCGGGGCCACCGAGGCCCAGCGCCTGGAACTGGCCAAGGCCCTGTGCGCGGCCCACGCGCACGCCCGGCGCGCGCGGGGCGCCGCGGTCGCCGAGGAGCTGATGGGGGAGCTGCGGGCGCTGTGCGCCCGGCCGGAGGCCACGGAGGCGCAGCGCGTCCGGCTGGCCATGGCCCTGTACAACGGGCTGCGCCACGCGGGCGAGGCGGGGGGCGAGCGGGAGGCGCGCCAGGGGCTCAAGGAACTGCGGGCCCTGGCCATGCGCGAGCCGGCCGACGAGGAGCAGCGCCTGCACCTGGCCATGGCCATCGCGCTCGAACACGCGCGCCTGGGCACGGACCGCCGCCACGCCGAGGCCGGGCGCCTCCTGGACGAGTTGCGCGCGCTGGCGGCCCGGCATGCCGGCCATGCCGGCATCTGGCTCGAACTCGCCCGCGCCCTGTTCAGCGCGCATTTCGACGCGTCGCGCGACGGGGACGGCGTCGCGGCGCGCGCCCGCCTGGAGGAACTGCGGCGGGTGGCCGGGCGCCCGGGCACCGGCGCCGAGGTGCGGACCCGCTACGCCTGGGCGCTGTACAACGCGATGGTCGACGCGGCGGAGGCCGACGAGGACGAGGACGTCTGGAACATCCTGTGGGAACTGCGCCGGCTCGGCGACGCGCCGGAGGCCTCGGCGGCCGAGCGCCTGGAACTCGCCAAGGGACTCGTGCTGTCGCACCACCGGGCGGGCGACCAGGGCGAGGTGGACCGCATCGACGGGCTGCTCATGGAACTGCAGATCCTTAGCCGGGGCGACGAGCCGGGGGGCGAGCTGCGCCTGCGCTACGCCACGGCGCTGTTCAACGCCTGCGTGGACGCGGACCGGGCGAACGACCTGCCGACGCTGGCCATGCGGCTCGACATGCTGCGCGCGCTGTGCGCCGAGCCCGGCGCCGGCGAGGGCGAGCGGCTGCGGTTGGCCAAGGCGCTGTACAACCGGCACGTGGACGCCTGCGAGGCCGTGGCCGGCCCGGAGGCGCTGCGCCTGCTCGGCGAGTTGGACGCGCTGGCCCGTCGGCCCGAGGCCACCCCCGCCCAGCGCGCCGAGTTGGCCAAGGCCCTGTTCAACGCGGTGCTGGAGGCCTGCCGGCAGGGGCGCGTCGACCTGGCCCGGGGCTGGGTCGCGCGGGCGGGGGCGCTGGCGGCCCACCCCGACGCCGGCGCCACCGAGGCGGTGGAACACGCCAAGGGGCTGGCGCACCTTGCGCTGTCCTTGTGGGGGGCCGAGGGGCCCCCGGCCGCGCTCACGGCGGCCGACCGCCTCTTCGAGCGCGTGCGCGCCGCGCCCGCCGGGACCGAGCTCAAGGGGCGCCTGGCGCGGGTCCTGCGCAACGCGCTGGTGCTGGCCGGCCGCCTCGAGGCCCCGCCGCTTTCGGCGGCCCTGCGGGCGGTGCTCGCCGAGGTCGCGGCCGCCCCGGAGGCCAGCGACGCCGAGCGGCAACCCTATGCGAGCGTGCTGTGCGGGCAGTACCTGGAGGCCGGCGCCGAGGCGCAGGGCGCAGAGGCCGGACGGGCGCTGGCCGAACTGCGGGCGTTCGCGCTCGGGCCCGGCCGCAGCCCCGGGCCGCTCGTGGAACTGGCGCGCGCGCTGGCCAGCGCCCACGGCGCGGCGCTGCGGCGCGGCGACGCCCCGGACGCGGCCCGGCGGCTCGCGGAGTTGCGCGGGCTGGCCAGCGAGGCCGGGACGCCCCCCGAGGCCGTGGAGCGCTACGCCCAGGCCCTCGCCGCGGCCCACGACGAGGCCGACCCGGCGCTGGATCGCGCCCAGGCCCAGGCGGCGCTCGGGGCCCTGCGCGAGGTGGTCCGGGCGCGGCCCGGCGAGGGGCCGGTGGGCGACCTGCTGGCCCGTGCGCTGGTCAAGGCCTTCGAGCGCGCGCGCGGCGCGGGCGAGGCCGAGGAGGCCGAGGCGCGGCTGGCCGAACTGCGGGCGCTGCAGGCCCTGCCCGGGGCGAGTCCGGCGCAGGCGCTGGCCTTGGCCGGGATCCTGGCCGACGAGGTGCGGGCGGCCCGCGCGGCGGGCCGCAACGAGGGGGCCGAGGCGCTGCTCTGGGAGGTGCGGGAGCTCTCGCTGGGGGCGCTGGACCTTCCCGGCATGCAGGAGGCCCTCGCGCGCGCGGAGGGCTCGGTGTAGGGTCCGCGCCGCTCGTCGCTTCCGACGGCCCCGTCGTCGCCCTACGCCCGCCCGCCCCGGAGGACGCATGGCCGAGAGCCCCTACTGGAACCCGAAGACCGAGACGCTTGCGCGCGCGGACCTGGAGCGCCTCCAGGGCCACCGGCTTCGCCGCCTGGTCGAGCGCGCCTACGCAAAGAGCCCCTTCCACCGCCGGCTGATGGACGCGGCGGGCGTGCGCCCCGAGCAGGTGCGGGGCCGGGCCGACCTCGAGCGCCTGCCCTTCACCACCCGCGAGGCCTGGATGGAGGAGCAGCGCCGGCGGCCGCCGTTCGGGGAGTTGTGCGTGATCCCGCCCGCGGCCGCCGTGCGCTACCACACCACGTCGGGCACGACCGGGCGCACGCCGCTGCGCGTGCTGGACGGCCGGGCGGACTGGAAGTGGATCGCCGAGTGCTGGTGCTACGGCTTCCACGGATTCGGCGTCCGCCGGGGAGACGTCGTCTTCTTCGCCTTCTCCTACGGCACGTTCATCGGCTTCTGGGGCGCCCACTACGCCTGCGAGAAGATGGGCTGCCTCGTGCTGCCGTCGGGCAACATGACCACGCCCCAGCGCGTCCAGCTCATCCACGAGATGCAGGCCAGCGTGGTGTGCGCGACCCCGACCTACGCGTTGCGGCTGGCCCAGGAGGCCGCCGACCAGGGCATCGACCTCGCCGGCGGGCCCGTGCGCCGGCTGATCCTGTCGGGCGAGCCGGCCGGGTCGATCCCGGCCACCAAGCGCATGATCGAGGCGCAGTGGGGGGCCAAGGCCGCCGACACGGCCGGGATGACCGAGATCGGCACGATCATGATGTTCGAGTGCGCGCACCAGCCGGGCGGGACCCACATCATCGAGGACCACTTCATCGAAGAGGTGATCGACCCCGAGAGCGGGCGGCCCGTCGGCTACGGCGAGCAGGGGGAGCGGGTGGTGACGAGCTTCGGCCGCCGGGCCATCCCGCTGCTGCGCTACCGCACGCGGGACCTCGTGGTGAAGGTGCCCCACTCCCGGTGCGGGTGCGGACGGGGCTTTGACCTGTACGACGGCGGCATCCGCGGTCGCGTGGACGACATGCTGCTCGTGCGCGGGACCAACGTCTACCCGCGGGCCGTCGAGGCCATCGTGCGCGAGTACCCCGCCGTGGACGAGTTCCAGATCCACCTCTGGACGAAGGACGGGATCCGCGACGAGATCACCCTGCGCTGCGAGGTGCGCAGCGGCTTCGAGGGGCAGTGGGAGGGCGTCGCGCGGCGCATCGCGGCCGACCTGGGCGCCGCGACCGAGGGCCTGGGCTTTGGCGTCGAGCGCGTGCCGGCGGGGACGCTGCCGCGCTTCGAACTCAAGGCCCGGCGGGTGAAGGACGACCGCGTCGTGAAGGGAGGAGCGTGATGGACCGCGACCTGCTCGGCGGCGAGCTCACGGCGGCCGAACGCGGCCTGCTCTCCGCCTACCGCGCCCTCGAGGCGCTGCGCACGGCGGACCTGCCCCCGGCCGCGCGGGCCAACCTGGACGAGGCGCTGGCCAGCCTGTGGCAGGCGCTCAACGGCCTGTGCGTCCTGGACGAAGACCCCCTCGATTGACCCTACGGAGCCAGGCTCCGGTGCATCATTCGATGGCCGCGAGGGGGGAGGCGAATGCGCGCTGGACGCCGGCTCCACGCCACCGCGCGGACTGCACTCCCCCGCGGCTCTAGACCAGCGAGGGGACCCGCCGGCGGGTGGACGGCTCCGGCGCGTGGGCCTCCTCGCCGCGGCCGCGGTCCTTGAGCACGAGGAGCAGGCGGGCCTTGCCCGCCGCGGGCGCCCCGCCGGCCGGCGGCGGCTCGGGCTCGGCGTCCTCCTCCTGGACGACGACCCGCACCCGCGGCAGGCCCTGGAAGTGGCGTTCCTCCACCGGCACGCGGCCCTGGTCGACCTGCTCGTAGAGCACGCCGAGCACCCGGCGCAGGTCGGCCCACTGGATCGCGTCCTCCCAGTAGAGGATGTCCACCTCGGCCCGGCGCAGGATCCGCCCCAGGTAGCGGCGCAGGCGCAGGGCGAAGGCCCGGGCGTAGGGCTCCCCGTACACGCGGGGGCCCTGCAGGGGGCCCGGCGGGCCGGCGACCTCGCCGTCGCGCACCACGCCGGGCACGAGCCACACGTGCGGGCAGAAGAGGTAGCCCGAGCCCGTGGCCTCGTCGGCGTCGGCCTTGAGGGCCTTGAAGAGCCGGTGGAGCCGGCGGTGGATCGCGCGGCGCAGGACCACGTCGAGCCGCCGGCGCAGGCGGAAGAGGATCTCCGCGTCCGCCAGGTCGTCCGGGGGCGGGACGAGCCGGCGCGGGTGGACGCCGGTGCCCACGACCAGGTCGTAGCCCGCCGCCGGGGGCCGCGGCCCTTCGGCGAGGAACCAGCCGTGCTCGCGGGCGAGCGCGCGCCAGCGCGGCCTGCCGGCCGCCGCGGGGTCGGGCAGCCAGGCCGTGGGCACCAAAGGCAACTCGGGCACGTCGCCCGCGCCCCCCAGCAGCCGGTGGACCTGGACGCCGGTGCGATGAACCAGCAGCAACCCGCACAGGCCGGCCAGCACGGCCAGCCAACCGGTGAACCCGAAGGCGCCCTGCGGGCGCGTGGCCTCGACGAGGCGGGGCCCGAGGCCCAGGGCGACGGTGAAGGCGACCGCCAGCACCAGGACGACGTAGGTGCGCAGCGCGAAGGCCTCCACCGGGATGCCCAGGGGGCGCCCCGCGCCGTCGCGCCGGCAGAAGAGGTAGCCCTGGACCAGCGGGTCGCGCAGCCGAAGGGCGTGGCCGATGCCCAGCAGGACGATCAGCAACAGCAGCACGACGCCGGGGAGCGAGGCGGCCGCAAGGAGCGACGCGACCCAGGCGGCGCCGAGCAGCGCGCGCGCGAGCGCACCGGGGCGGCCGCCGCTCCGGCTCCGCTCCTGGCTCCACTGCGCGGCGGCCAGGGTCCCGAAGACGATCGTCACGGACAGCGCGCCCCACACGAGCGCGAGCAGGCCGAGGTAGAGCGTGTAACTCACCTGGGCCTTGGTCCAAGCAAGCGCCCCGAACGGCATCGGCCCCAGGAGCACGACGACGGCCGTGCCGGCAAAGAGCAGGTGGCCCATCACCTTGAGTGCGGGGTCGTCGCGCGCGGGCTCGGCCCCCGGCCGAAAGCCCACGGCGTGCCGGGGGGTGAGCGCGAGCAGCCGCCGGCGCAGCCAGCGGGCCGCGGGCCCGAGCAGGAGCCGGGTGAGGGGAAGCCGGCCGCGGCGCAGCCGCCGCAGGCCCAGGAAGCCCAGCGAGGCCATGGCGAGCGCCACCAGCAGGTCGACGCCGTCGTTGGGCGCATGCGGCCCGAGCGTCTCGAGGAAGGTCACCAGGGCGACCGCGCCGAGGACCTCGAACGCCCCGTCGCCGAGCCACCGCCAGGACGGCCGGCGCTGGCCGATCCGCAACAGGGCGCGCACGAGGGTCATGCCGGCCATTGTATGCGTTCAGGGGTCGGAGGTTGGGACGTACGGCGCACCGGGAGGGGGCGCTCGGGGCCCTTCGTCGTCCTCGCGTGG
>JAPKHB010000216.1 GCA_026647295.1 Planctomycetota bacterium
CCTACCCGAGCCTGAAATGATCTAATATAAGGAGTCGCGCCCCAATGCACATGTTCTGGGTGTACATAGGTATGGGGACGCGGGGCTATTGAGAGGAGCCGACCCGGGGATGGCGGGCGAAGCTTCGGTCGAACCCTATCGCAGCATCTGCCTTCAGAAAGGGTATCTCACGCCGGCCCAGGCGGACGAGATGGTGGCCCTGCGCCAACAGATCACCACGCAATTCGGCATCGAAACTGCTTTCCTGGAACTCTGCGAGAAGAAAGGCCTGCTGACGGCCGAGCAGGTAAAAGACGTGAACACGAAGGCCCAGGCGGACACCGCCGGCGCGGCGCACGTCAGTTCGCCGACGCGCCGGGGCTTGAGTTCCATCGCGGGCTTCGAGATCCTCGAGAAGATCGGCGTCGGCGGCATGGGCGCGGTCTTCAAGGGCCGCCAGCGCAGCCTGGACCGCATCGTCGCGATCAAGATCCTCCCGCCGAAACTCGCCAAGAACCCCGTCGCGGTGGAACGCTTCAAGCGCGAGGCGCGCGCCAGCGCCGCACTGAACCATCCCAACATCGTTCAGGGCATCGACGTCGGCGAGGACCAGGGCCTGCATTACTTCGCCATGGAGTTCATCGACGGCGAGACCGCGCGCCAGCGCATGAAGAGCAAGGGAAAGCTCCCGACCGAGGAAGTGATCGAGATCGGCCGCCAGACCGCCTTGGCGCTCGCCCACGCCCACGCCAAAGGCCTGATCCACCGCGACATCAAACCCGACAACCTGATGCTGACGCGCCACGGCGACGCCAAGAAGCGCATAGACCTGAAGGTCATTGACTTGGGTCTGGCCCGCAGCACCGACGTCGACGACGCTTCCATGACGCAGGACGGTTCGGCCATCGGCACGCCGCACTACCTGGCGCCCGAACAGGCCCGCGGCATCAAGGACCTCAAGCCCGCCTGCGACCTGTACGCCCTGGGCGGCACGATGTTCCACCTCGCCACCGGCTACACGCCGTTCAGCGGCGAGACCAGCGCCGTCGTGATGGCCAAGCACCTCAAGGATCCGGTGCCCGACGCGCGCGCCGTCAACCCCGACGTCCCCGACGACCTCGCCGCGATCCTGATCAAGCTCCTGCAGAAGGAGCCGCACGCGCGCTACCCTTCGGCCAATGCGCTCGCGGAGGACCTGGAGCGGATCGCGAAAGGCCAGCGTCCCGAACACGTGACGGTCGTTCAGCGCCGCCGCGCGGGCACGCAGGGCCAGAAACCCGTGCGCGTGCGCGCGGCCTCCGCGAAACTCGAGGACGCGCCGGCCAAACCGTTCCCGGTCGTGCCGGTTGCGATCGGCGGTGGCGTGCTGCTGGTCGGGCTCCTGATCTTCGTTTTCTCGGGCGGGAGCGAATCGCCGAAGCGTTCCGACGGGGACCGCACACCGACCGGGCCGGCGCCGGAGAAGACCGAGATCGCCTCGAAGCCGCCCGACAAGCCCGAACCGCCCAAGCCGCCGCCCGGGCCCACGCCGGAGGAACTGCGGCGCGCCGAGGCCGTGAAGCTCGCCAAGGCCGCTTCTGCGCTGGACCGCGACGCGCCGGAGGACTTCGAACGGATCGAGGCCGCCTGGAAGGCGGTGCTCGACGCGGCCGACGGCGGCACCGAGGAAGACACCGCGCGCAAGCGGCTCGACGCGATCGGACAGAAGCGCCGGGCGGCAGCCGACGCGGCGTTGGCGAAGTTCATCGCGGGTATCGAGGAGACCGCGCGGGGCGGCGACTACGACAGCGCGCTGGCTCAATTCGCGAAGTTCGACCCCAAGCTCTACCACGAGCAGACGCAGGGCAAGCTGGCCGAGGCAGCGGCGCGCATCCGCGATCGAGCGCGCGCCGAAGGCGAGAAGTTGCTCAATGCCGCCGACGATCAGAACGCGGCGGGACGCCGCACCGAAGCGCTGGCAGCCTTCCGCGAGGCCGCCGCGTTCAAGTTCAAGGAGACCGCGGAAGCCGCTGCACAGCGCATCGTGGCGCTGGAGGCGTTGCTGGAAGCCGATCGGGCCGCCGCGGAACTGGCCTCCGCCGAACGCGTGCGCGGATTCCTGGAGTCGATCCAGAAACTCGTCATCGCCCACAAATGGGACGACGCGAAGCGGATCTCGGTCTCGAAGCCCCGCACTCGGATCCATGCTTTGAGATCCAACTCGCTGAGGCTGAGGGCGGCTGGGTTCGCCTGTTCAGTGGAAAGACGGACCCGCGGGGCGATTGGTACTTGCGGGCAGATGACCTTGCCCGTATGACGCCGGAGCAAGTCATGACTCGCTGGGGCCTCCCTACCCCTCCAGACCAGGTCGTTCCTGTCGTCTTCAGTCGAGGTGCGAGGTTCTACGAGAGCCCAGCGGCGCGGACGTCGTTCGGTGCGGGTGGGGGACTGCAGCGGGAGTTCATTGGCGGAGAGGTTACCCTCGGGCGTGCGCGCCCTTGGCCCTAGGAGGTGACGCTTGCACTTCGACATACAGGGCAGTACGGTCCGAACGGGCACCGGTGCCACACGGGATTTCGGGCGGCGGATTAGGCGGGCAGTCGATCTCGGCCCCATTCTCGTAGTGCTCTTGGATCCCGATGATGGCCCTGGCACTTCCGAGAATGTGTACGCCCTGGACGCATCGGCGCGGCTCGTCTGGCGCGTGCAAGCCCGCCAGTTCCCTAATGGGCGGACTCCATACTCTCAGATTAGCCGTACCGATGAGGGCGCCATTGAGGCTTGGAATCCATGTGGCGTGATGGTTGTGTTGAACCCTCGCGATGGCAGGATCATCCACTCGTACTTGTCCAAGTGAGCGCAGTCCCGCGCGGGGCGCGCGAGCTGGCGGAGTCATGCGCGGGCCCTTCTCCGTGTCGGCGCTCCGTGTCAGTGCTCCCTGGCAGACCGAACGGCACGTTTCTGACCAGTTCTCGTCAGGCGCGGGGGCACGGGACGTGGCCAGCGGCGGGCTTGGCGAGGCGGGAGGACGGCCTATCCCAGGCGCCGGCGTCGGTCGGAACGCCCCGGGCAGGCCGTCGCCCCGGGGGTGGGGCGGAGCGGCGTTCACGGACTGGCCCGTCCGTCCCCCGGCCACGGGCGCGCCCTGGCCCCGCCGGACCGCCTCCCAACCCGCCGGTCCCACTCCCGCCACCGGCGCCCCCACGGGCCAACCTGGGCGCCCCTTGCGGCCCCGGGGCCGGGACGCGCGGACGTGCCATGGCACCCCTGTAGGGGCTCGAATTCGGCCCTTTGTGCAATTTCCGTCACAGGGGCCTTGGGCGTCGGTCGTAAGTCCTTGTGGGGGCGCGACTTACGACTCGGGGCGGTCAGCCTTCCAAGCTGAATGTCGTGAGTTCGAATCTCATCGGGCGCTCCATCCTTTCTTCGTCCCGTTGCGCCCTGTTGCGCTTCCTCGCACGAACGGGCGCGTTTGGCGAGTTCGCGCGGCTGACCCCGCAGACGCCCCAAAGTGCAGGAAAGCGCAACGAAACGACGCTGGACCGTCTCAACTGGCGACACAAGTCACGCAGCCTTTGCGTCCCAAGTCGACGCGCCGCTACCCCCGCGCGCGGCGCCCCTGCCGGTCCCAGGTCCGCAGCGGCTCAACCGGCCGGCCCGGGCGACGCTTGGGCACGGTCGCCTTCGGCAGCGGCAGCGCCGCCACCGCGCCCTTCACATCCACCAGCGCCAGGTCGGTGTAGCGCGCCATCGTCGTCTCGATCGAGGCGTGCCGGGCCAGGGCCTGGGCCACGCGCGGGTGCGTGCCCCCCATGGCGAGCCAGCTCACGAAGGTCGTGCGCAGGGCGTGGAAGTCGACCACCCGGCCGCCCTCGTCCTCGCGCGGGATCCCCGCCGCCTGAAGGTCCGCCCAGAAGGTGCGGATCGTTGGAAACGCCCCCGGGGGCACGACCCGGTCCGTTGGCGCGGCGCCGGCGGGCCGCTGGCTCCCCAGCGTCGCCGCAAGGCCCGGGTGCAGCGGCACGGACTGGTCCCGGCGGGACTTGGCCGAGGCCGCCGGAACGGTCACGCGCTGGCGCGTCAGGTCCACGTCGGCCCAGCGCAGGCGGTGGAGCTCGCCCCGACGCAGCCCGGTCCCCAGGGCCAGGGCGTAGACGAGCGCCCGGGTCTCGCCCAGGCGCGTGAGCCGCAGGCGCTCCGCGGGCGTTACGCCGGCGTGGATGCGGGCCGCCTCGGCCTGGCGCAGCGGCCGGTTGCGGGCGGCATCGAGCAGACGTTCGGCCTCCTGCGGGGTCAAGGCCCGGCGCACGTGCCGGCGGTCGGCCTCCTCGTTGAGCGCCTTTAGGCCCTCGAAGGGGTCGAAGGCGACGCGCCGCGTGGCCAGGAGCCAGGCCCCGAACTGGCGGATCGCCGCCCGGTGGCGGTTCACGGTGCGCGCCCCGACGCCTGTGGCCCGGACGCTGGATAGCCGTGCGCTGGCCCGGGCGAGGTCCAGGTCGCCAAGGCGCACGGCGCCTGCCTCGGCGGCGAAGTCCCGCAGGCACTTAAGCCGGTCGGCGAGGTAGCGCGCAACCACGCCCCGGGCCCGGAGCGTCTGCGCGAAGTCGCCAAGGTGCTCCTCCAGCGGGCGGTCGTGGCTCGCGCCGTAGGGGTCGGCGATCCCGGCCCGGCGCAGTTCCTCCCGGCGCAGGCGCTCGGCCGCGATCAGCTCGGCGGCCCGCTTGTCCTTCGTGCCCAGCGACTCGTGGAAGCGCCGGCCGCCGACGTAGTACAGCGCCCAGTAGGTCTTGCCCTCGCGCCGCTCGCCCGTCTTGGGGTCCTTCCAGGAGCGTTTGAAGACCTTCATCGTGCCTCCTTCAAGCCCGGGTCGGCCTTGAATCCGCGGAAGATCCCTTGGGCGTACAGGCCCCGGTTCGCATGGATCCAGAGCGTCGTGTCCGCGTAGCCCATGGCGGCGGCGATCCGGGCCACCGCCGGGCGGTCGAGCATGTTCGTGAGGCCCGAGAGCCGGACGGCCTCAAGGCCCTCCAGGACCTCGGGCGGGACGCGGACGGGGCCGGTGTCGGGGCCCGTCACGGCGCCCTCCCCTCGGCCTTGGCCACGGCGGCCCGCCCCCGGGCCCAGTCGCTCTCGAACGGCCCGCCGTGGGCCGGGTCGTCGTGGGCGCGCACCAGGGCACGCAGCGCCACCAGCAGATCCTGGGCGGCGCGGTGAAGCGGGCAGGGCTCGGTCGCGTGCTCGAGCAGGCAGCCCGGGCAACAGCCCGGCGGGACCTTCCGGCCCGGGGGGACGAGGGGGGCCGTCACCGGGCACCTCCGTCGGCGTCGAAGCCCGTCTGGGCGAGTTCGCACGTGAGGTCCGCGCCCTCCGCGAGCGCGAGCGCCCGCCGCAGGTGCCGTTCGAGTTCCCGGCTCAACCCGCGGGCGAGGCCGGCCTCGCCGCGTTCGGCCGCCGCGCGCATCTCGGCGGCGGCGATCCCCGCCGCGAAGGCGAGGGACTCGACGGTGGTGGCGAGCGCGGCCGTCGTGGCCAGCGCCGGGTGCGGGGCGCGCGTCACCGGGCACCCCCCTTCGGCATCGGCCACCCGTCCGGGCCGGCGACGGCCGTGAGCGTGGTGCAGCGCGACTCGCAGCAAAGAGGCCCGAGGTCCGCGGGCCACTCGCGCACGTCGGCGAGCGTCACGCGCTCGACCCGCTGGCCCGAGATGTCCCGGCCCGTGTAGAGCGCGCTCATGCCGGCGCAGGCGCGGCAGATGCGCCGGCCGCCATCAGCCCAGTAGACGGCCCCCTCCTTGAGGATGGGGCGGGGGTCGGTCGTCGGGCGGCTCACTTGGCACCGCCCTTCGCGCCGTCCTTCGCGGGGGCCTTCGCGCGCCAGAGGCCGAAGAACGCCGGGCCCGAGATCGCCGGGTAGCCGGTGATCTCCTTCGCCAGCGCCGTCAGGCTCCGGTAGGCCTTCCCGCGGTAGAGGTAGCCCTCGGCCGTCGCCTGCACGACGTGCTTCTCGCCCTTGTAGGTGCGCTCGATCACCTCGCCGGGCTTCGGCCCGTGCGCGCTCTCGGCCGGCGTCTTCGCCGGGGCCTTCGCCGCCGCCCTCTTCGTGCGCGGCTTCGCGCTCGTCTTGGCCCGCTTCTTCGCGGGCGCCTTCTTCTTGGTCGTCATGATCGTTGTCCTTTCTGCCGGGCACCCGCCCGGCCTTGCGCACACAAGGGTCGAAGCGCGCGCCTTCATCAAGTCCTCTCTGCCCCCGAATCCGCCTCCCCCGCCCGGGGCCACAAATGGCCCTCTCCGGGCCGCTAGGGGGCTGTAAGCGCTCATCGCGGCCCCCGAGAATCGGGCCTCAGGTGGGCCACCGGCGCGACCTCGATGCCCAGCCATCGCAGTTCCCGTTGCGCGACCCGTAGCAGATGCACGTCGCCCCTCGCCAGCGCCACGAGCACCTGGCGAAACCACGCCACGCGCTGCTCGTCGGTCGGGTAGCCAGGCGCGGGCGCGGCGCACCTCATCGCTCGGCCCATCCCTCGCCGGCCACGGGCGCAGACCCGGGCGGCGACGCAAGCCACGCGCGAAGCTCGGCCACCACCGCCTCCCGGCCCCGGCGCAGGACGAGGCGCTCGAGGAACGGCGCGAGCGGCCCACCGTCGAGCGGGTCGCGGCCTTGCACGGGCGACCGGGCGCAGGTCGGCGCCGCCAGGTCGGTACGACCGGCCCAGGCGTTCCTGTCGGGGTCGCGCCGTCCGCTCACCGGCGTGCCTCAGCGATCCA
>JAPKHB010000217.1 GCA_026647295.1 Planctomycetota bacterium
GGTGGGGGGGGCGGGGGCGGCACCGCGGGCGGGACGGCGGGGGGCACGGCGGGGGGCACGGCGGGGGGCACGACCGGCGGAACCGGGGGCGGGCGGCGGCGCGGCTCGTCCTCGCCCCGCCCTCCGTCCCGGCCGCGCTCCCGGCGCCCGCCCCGTCCACCGCGTTCCTTGGCCATGCGCTGCGCTCCTTCGCGATCCGTGGGAGGGGGGGAGTATAGGGCCCGGACCCCGGCGTGTCGTTCGACCCGTCCGACCCCGGCGCCCGCTATCCCGCGCCCAGCGCGCGCAGCGCGGGCAAGGCGAGCGCGACCAGCGCGCCCGCGCCCAGGTCGTCCAGCAGCACGCCCCAACCGCCCGGCAGGCGCTCCAGGCGCGAGATGGGCCAGGGCTTGAGCACGTCCAGCACGCGGAAGAGGACGAAGGCCAAGGCGAGCGCGAGCGGCGTCGGACCCTCCGGCACGCCCCACAGGGCGCAGGGCAAGGCCCCCAGCGCGGCCAATGCCTGGCCGGCGACCTCGTCGCTCACGACCCAGCCCGGGTCCCCGCCCCCGTCCGGGGCGCGCGCCTTTGCGCCGTAGCGCACGGTGACGACGGCGCCCGCGAGCCCAAGGACCGCCGCCCAGGCCAGCAGCGCGGACGGGGTCGGCGCCACGAGCAGCAGCAGGCCCGCCACGGCGAGGGAGGCCACGGTGCCCGGGGCGCGGGGGACGTGCCCGAGGCCGAAGGCGGAGAGCGCCAACCGGGCGGCCCGCGCGGGCTCACCCACGGGCGAGCACCCGGTGCGCCCGCACCGCGTAGGCGGCGCCCGAGAGCGCGGTCACGCCGGTGGCCGCAAGGACGAGCCACAGCGCGAGGCTCCCGGGCAGGCCGCTGCCCAGCGGCGTGCCGCGGGCCAGCGGCGTGCCCGCCGCCGCGAGCACGCACGCGCCCACGGCCACGCACTGGAGCACCATCTTGGTCTTGCCCAGCCCGACCGCGCGGAAGTCCACGCCCCGGGCCTCCGCCGCGGCGCGCACGGTCGTGACCAGCATCTCGCGCGTGAGCATGAGCGCGAGCGTCCAGCCGGGCAGGTGGGCGGCCATGCCCGGCACGCCGAGCAGCACGGTGCCCGTGCCCAGGATCAGCATCTTGTCGACGAGGGGGTCGGCGATGCGCCCGAACACGCTCTCCTCGGCCAGGCGCCGCGCGAGCAGGCCGTCCACCGCGTCGCTCGCGGCCGCGAGCACGAACACCCAGAACGCGGCGAGGTAGGCGGGCCGGCCGGCCCCCTCGGCCCCGAGCACGATCAGGGCCCAGACCGCCAGCGTGAGGACGGCGCGCGCGAGCGTGACGCGGTTGGCCCAACCCATGCGCCTTGGTCCTCCTCCCGCCGGGGCGGCCGGTCGCCTAGCCCGCCTCCACCGGCGCCAGCGGCTCGGCCACGAGGTCGTAGCCGTCCGCCGCGGTGACCCGCACCTTGACCACCGCGCCCGGGCGGGCCGCCGCGACGCCCTCCACCCGCACGACGCCGTCCACGTCCGGGGCGTCGGCCTCGCCGCGCCCCACGACGCGGCGCGCGCGCGGGTCGACCTCCTCCACCAGCACCTCGATCTCGCGCCCCACCTGGGCCTGCTGGCGGGCGAAGTGCACCTCGCGCTGGGCCGCCATCAACTCGTCGCGGCGCGCCTCCATCACCGCCCGGGGCACCTGGCCGGGAAGGGCGTGGCTCGGCGTGCCCTCTTCGCGGCTGAAGAGGAAGACGCCGAGGCGGTCAAACGCCCCGTCGCGCACCGCCGCGAGCAGTTCGGCGTGGTCGGCGTCCGTCTCGCCGGGGAAGCCGGTGATGACGGTGCTGCGCAGCGTGACGCCGGGGATCCGTTCGCGGATGCGCTCGAGCAGGGCCCGCTGGCGCGGACCGGAGATGCCCCGGCGCATCGCCTTGAGCATGCGGTCGCTGGTGTGCTGCACGGGCAGGTCGACGTAGCGTGCGATGCGCGGGTTGGACGCCATCTCGTCGAGCACGTCGTCCTTGAGGATGGAGGGGTAGAGGTAGAGCACGCGCCACCAGCGCGGGCCCTCGATCTGGGTGAGCCCGCGCAGGAGGTCGACCAGGCGCGGCCGGCCGTACAGGTCGCGGCCGTAGGCCGTCGTGTCCTGGGACACCAGGTTGATCTCGCCGACCCCCTGCGCCGCGATGCGCCGGGCGTCCTCGAGGTTCTCCTCGATCGAGCGGCTCCGGAGCCGCCCTCGGAAGGAGGGGATGGCGCAGAACGCGCACTTCTGGTCGCAGCCCTCGCTGATCTTGAGGTAGGCGTAGGCCGCGGGCGTGAGCAGCACCCGCCGCGCGGGCAGGGCGCGCCCGGGGGCGAGGCCCAGCAGGTCGCGGGCGGTGTCGACCACCCGGGCGTAGTCCTTGAAGGAGAGCCAGCGGTCCACCTCGGGGATCTCGCGCTCGAGTTGGGCCGCGTAGCGCTCCACCAGGCAGCCCGCCACCATCAGGCCCCGCAGCCGGCCGTACTCCTTGTGCCGGGCGACCTTGAGGATGGCGTCGATCGACTCCTCCTTGGCGGGGTCGATGAATCCGCAGGTGTTCACCAGCGCGAGGTCGGCCTCCTCGATGCGCTCGGCCAGTTCGAAGCCCGCCGCCTCCAGGTCGCCCACCAACCGCTCGCTGTCGGCGAGGTTCTTCGCACAGCCCAGCGAGAGCAGCGCCACGCGGGCCAGCGGGGGAGCGGTCGTTTCCATCGGCAAGAGCCTACGGGGCGGGCGCTCCGCCGGCTCCCGCCGCGCGAGCCCGGGCCTCCGGGGGCCGCGGCCGCGGCCGGGGGCCGGGGTCCGGAATCGGGCCCGGGATCAGGCCCGGGGGCCGGGCGCCTCGAGCGCGGCCCAGTCCGCTGCGCCGAGCAGCGGCTCGTGGGCGCCGGTGGGGCCGGCGGGCCCGAGCACGCCCACCTCGACCAGGCGGCCGAGCAACTCGCGCGCCCGGGGGAAGGGGACGCCGAGCCGCCGCCCCAGCAGCACCGCCGAGGCCGCGCCCCGGTCCAGGCACACCTCGTAGGCGCGCACCAACTCCGCGTCGGCGCGCACGGCCCGGCCCGCCGCGAGCAGGGCCTCGTGGCGCGGATCGGGCGCGGGCGCGGCGGGCGCGGGCTCCGCCGGCGGGGGTTCCGTGGAGGCCGAGGCCGGGGCTTCGGCGCCGGCCGCAGGACGCCGCGGGCGCCGCGCGGGGCGTGCCGCCGGCGGATCGGCGGGCGGATCGGCAGGGTCGGCGATGATCCCGCAGGCCTCGAGTTTCTGGAGATAGCGCCGCTCCGAGGCCGGGCTCTGGGCCGCCTCCAGCGCCTGGCGCAGCGGCTCGCGCAGCGACGGGGCGGCGTCGGGCGCGGCCGGCGTCGGCCGGGACGGACCGCGCAACGCCTGTTCGACGCGCCGGCGCACGTCGCGCTCGCCCGCCGGCGCCACCGGCTCGCCGACCTCGGGCGGTGCCAGGCGCCGGCGCGGTTCGGGCGGCCGCGCGGGCTGCGGGGCGCGCGGGCCGCGCGCCGCGGGCGGGGCCGGCGCCGCCGGCGCCGCCCCCGCGGCGTCCGCCACCGGTCCGGCCGGGGACTCCGGCTTCCAGCGCACCCCGGCCGGCAGGGCCGGGTCGGTTTCAGCGTCGGGGTCGGGCCGGAGCGCCTGCGGGATGTAGGCGGGCCCCACCCGGGCTCCGGGCGCCCCGCCCGGGCGGCGGCGGCCGCCGGCCGGCGCCGGCGCGGGCTCCGGCGCCGGCGCCTCGGGCTCGGGGGGCGGCGCCGACCGCGGCGGCCGGGGCGCGGCCCGCGGGGCCACGTGCACCACGCGCCCGGCGCTGTCCACGTGCACGGGCCCGGCGGGCTCGTCCGCGGCGTCGGAGGCCGGCGGCTCCTCGGCGGCTTCCGGGTCCTCGGCGCCTTCGGGGGCCGCGCGTCGGCGCGAGAGGAGGGCCGCCACGGTGGGCAGCCCCTCCACCTCGTCGGGGTCCCCGCCGTCCGCGTCGATCTCGTCTGCGGGCGCGCCCGCGTCAGCGGCGGCGGCCGTCGGCGGGGCGGCGTCGCCGGCGGGCTCGTCGGCGTAGCGGATCGCGCCCACGTCACGGTCGCGGCCGAAGACCATCGGCAACTCGTTGCCCTGCGCGTCAAAGCGCCGCTGCGGGTACCAGGGGCGGGCCTCCTTCTCGCCGAGCGGCTTTTCGCCGAGCATCGGGTGGCGCCGGCGGGCGAAGAGGCGGGCCGCGCCGCCGCCGGCCGGGGCCGCGCCGGGGTCGCGGGGGGGCGGCGCGGCGCGCGCGGCCGCAGGGCGCGGCGCGGCGGGCGGCGTCGGCGCCGGGGGGCGCGCAAGGCGCGCGGGCGAGGCGGTGACCAGCGCGACGGCGGTGGCGAGCACCAGGGCCGGGATCGCCATGAGCACGAGGAGGGCCACCGCCAGGAAGCCCCCGAGCGCCCCTTCGAGCGTGCGCCCCAGCGCCGCCCCGACCACGCCCCCTTCGGCCGCGCCGCCGGCGAGCCCGAGCAGCCCCGCCCCCGCGAGGCCCAGCACCGCGCTGCCCAGGCCCTTGAGCACGAAGCCGCTCAAGCCGTAGCCCCACCAGTCCAGCACCATCCAGACCAGGAGCGGAAGCAGCAGCGCGACCGCACCCCAGCCCAGGAGCAGCCCGGGCACGTGCAACACCCGCAGCAGCCCCGGCGGGGCGTGATCGAAGCCCTTGAGCCCGAAAGCCACCTGCAGCCCGAGCAGCAGGAGCAGGAGCCCCGGCGCCAGGAAGGTCGCCAGGTGGCGCAGCGTCGAGCGGAGCGTCTCCGTCATCAGGCGAGATCGTACGCGGGGGGGGTGCCGCGGGCGGCCGGGCCGGCGGGCCCCCCCGCGGGTGGCCCGGGGCCGCGGCCCGTCAGTCCCAGGACTCGTCCACGGGGGGCGGATCCGCGGGGTCGTAGGGCGCCGGGGGGGCGCCGGCGGGACCCGCCGGGGCGGCCTGGGCGAGTTGGGCCTCCCACTGTTCCAGGGTGAGGAACACCTCCCGGGCCTTGGAGCCCACGTGGGGGCCGACCACGCCGTGGTCGCACATCATGTCGATCAGCCGCGAGGCGCGCGTGTAGCCGATGCCCAGACGCCGCTGCAGCATGCTGGCCGAGCCCAGCCCCGTGGTGAGGACGGCGCGCACGGCGTCGTTGTACAGGTCGTCCTCCTCCATGGGGTCGCCCAGGCCGGCGCCCGACGTGCGCAGGATGTCCTCGTACTCGATGTCCGGGTAGTGCGCCTTGAGGAAGTCGACCGTGGCCCGGGCCTCCGCGTCGGTGACCAGCGTGCACTGCGCGCGCTTGAGGTGCAGCGTGCGGGGGTTCATGTAGAGCATGTCGCCCATGCCCAGCAGGCGCTCGGCCCCGTTGGCGTCCAGCACCACGCGGCTGTCCACCTTCGAGGAGACGACGAAGGAGACGCGCGTCGGCATGTTGGCCTTGATGAGGCCGGTGATCACGTTGGTGGAGGGGCGCTGCGTGGCCAGGATGATGTGGATGCCCACCGCGCGGCTCTTCTGGGCCAGGCGCGTGATGGCGAGCTCGACCTCCTTGCCCTCGGTCAGGATGAGGTCGGCCAACTCGTCGACCACGATCACGACGTAGGGCATGCGGTCGGGCAGGGCCTCGGGGTCGAGCCCCGTGCGCTCGCGGGCCGCGGCGAGCTTCTCGGGCCCGAGCGCGTTGTAGCCGCCGATGTTGCGCACGCCGGCCGCGAGGAGCTGGGCGTAGCGCTCCTCCATGCGGTCGACGGCCCACTGGAGGATCTTGGACGCCCGCTTCATGTCGGTCACGACGGGCGAGAGCAGGTGCGGGATGCCCTCGTAGAAGGAGAGTTCCACCTGCTTGGGGTCGATCAGGATCAGGCTGACCTCGTCGGGGCCGCGGGTGTAGAGGATCGAGAGCAGGACCGCGTTGATGCACACGCTCTTGCCCGAGCCGGTGGCGCCGGCCACGAGGGCGTGGGGCATGGTGGTCAGGTCTTCGATGATCGGGCGCCCGGCGGTGTCGCGGCCGAGCAGGATGGGGATGGCCTTGCGGTCGAAGGCCTCCGGCGCCTCCTCCAGGAGGTCGCGCAGCGCCACCGTGTCGCGCTTGGAGTTGGGCACCTCGATGCCCACCGTGCTGCGGCCGGGGATCGGGGCCACGATCCGGATGTTGGGGGCCTTGAGGGCGATCGCCAGGTCGTCGGCCAGCGCCGTGATGCGCGAGAGGCGCACGCCGCTGGGGACCTTGATCTCGTAGAAGGTGATCACCGGGCCGCGCAGGTGCGAGACCACCCGGGCCTCGATGCCAAAGGAGGCCAGCGACTCCTCCAGCGCCCGGGCGTTGGCGTCGACCTCGTCGCGCACGCTGGCCGGGTCGGTGAACTCGCCCGGGTTGAGGAGGGCGAGCGGCGGGAAGACGTATTCGCCGCGCCGCTCGGGCCGCCGGGGCTTGCGCGGGCGCCGCGCCTCCGGCGCCGGGCGCGCCGCGGGGCCCGGCGCGCCGGGCCCCGCCCGGCCGGGCGCAGGGGCGCCCGCCCCGGGGCCCGAGGCCCCCTCCGGGGCGGCCTCGGCCTCCGGGCCTACGGGGGCGTCCGCGTCGTCGCTGCCAGGTTTGTCACGAGTATGTTGATCCTGAACTTTTAGAAATGGATTATACCGCCTCTGTCTGCCTCGATCATTTTTCGGATGACGAAAGACGCCTGCTGGAAGCTGACCTGGAGCT
>JAPKHB010000218.1 GCA_026647295.1 Planctomycetota bacterium
GGCTGGTTCGCGGGGTTGCGCAGGCGAAAGGAGGTGCGCCCCACCCGCAAGGCCAGGTCGCGCTCCACGGCGTCGCGCAGCCCGGGAGCGTCCAGTTGGCAGACCTCGATCGCCCCGGCCGCGCCCCCCTCGCCCAGCGCCTCCATCAGGCGCTGCGAGAGACGTTGGAACAGGAGCGGCGGCGCCTTGAGCGCCCGCTCGCGCTGGGCCGCCTGGGCGGGGGCAAGCGCGGCCGGGTCGAGTTCCTGCCAGCCGGCGGGCAGCGCCGGCGCAAGGGCCGGGTCGCCGCACGCCCCGAGCAGCAACGCCAGCGATGCCGCCAGGCTCGCCACGGCCCTTGCCATCGCCTATCCGCCCTGTCCGGTGACCTTGGCCCAGCGCTCGTCCTTGCGCAGGGCCTCCAGGTCCGGGTCGGAGTTCGCGTGGGCCTTGAGTTGGGTCGCCGTCGCCGCGTCGGGGCACGCAAACGCGCGGCCCAGCGCGTCGAAGGCCTCGTCCAGGCGCGCGAGCAGCGCGTAGGCGCAGGCGAGGTTGTACCAGGCATTGGCCCCCAACGCGGCCGGCTGCGCCGTCTTCTCGGCCAGCTCGATGGCGCGCTTCCACGTTTCGATCGACGCCTCGCGCGCGCCGCTGGTGAGTTGGGCCAGCCCGAGCGCCTGCGCGCCGCGGAAGTGGGCTTCGGGCGTGAGTTCACCGGGCCGCAACCCCGCCAACCCCTCGGCCATCAGCCGCAGCCCGAGGGGGACGTTCTTGTAGCGCTCGTTGTTGGCGTAGCCGATCCCGGCCTCGAGCCGGGCCGCGGCCGAACGCGGGTCGCGCGGGGCCCGCACGGCGGCCAGGTGCACGAGGAACCAGGAGTCGTTCGGCGGGCCCACCTCGAGGCGATGGAGGTGCGCGCGAAGCCGCGCGCCGGAGGTCTCGTCCTGCTCGCGCACGAAGGCGTGAAGGACGAAGAGCTGCGGCCCGCGCGCGTACCAGGCGTGGCCGTGGTGGCGGCGGTACCCGCTCAAGGTCTCCTGGACGTGCGTCACCCAGGGCCGCGGCTCCGCGCCCTCCGCGAGGTCGAGCAGCCGCCGGCCCTCCTTGCGCGCCGCCTCCTTGAAGGCCGCGAGCGCCGCCGCGGGATCGCCGTCCGTGGCCCCCTCCTCGATCAGGATCTCGACCTCCACGCCGTCCCCGCACACCCCGGTGAAGAGCGTGTTCGTCCCGCCGAAGCCCAGGCCCTTCTTGAGGCCCTCGCAGGCGTACCGCAGGCCGAAGTACTCGTCCACGAAGACGCCGTCCACCAGCCCCCGCCGCAGCGGCGGCGGGTTGGCCGGCCCCGCGGGGGCCGGCTCCTCGTCGGCGCGAACGGACGCCGGGGCGAGCAGCAACGCGAGCGCGGCGAGCCAACGGGCAACGGACATGGCAACCTCCTTCGGCGGGCCTGCGAGTGTGCCACGGTCGGGACGGTCGCGCTACCGCGGCGGCGCGCGACCCGGCGACCCGGCGCCGGGGGCGGGTCGGCGAAGCGCCAGGGCGGGTCCCCGCGCCGGGCGCCCTCGCCGCGCAGGCGCCGCCGGATCAGGTCGATCGGGATCGGCCCCTCGCGCAGCACGGCGTCGTGAAACGCGCGGGCGCCCATCCCCTGCCCCTCGACCTGTTCGCGGTACAGCGCCCGCATCTGGAGCCCGCCCACCATGTAGGCGCACTGGTAGAGGGGCCCGTAGGAGCCCTCGAGGTACCGGCGCACCTCGGCCCGGGCCCCGTCGGGCTCGAGCCCCACCGTGTCCACCAGGAACGCCACCAGACGCTCGGCGTCCCATTCGCCCAGGTGAAAGCGCAGCGTCACGAGGATGCGCGCGCAGCGGTGCCGCCGCCAGAAGAGCATGCCGATGCGATCCTCGGGGCCGCGGGCCCAGCCCTTGTCATAGAGCAGCATCTCCCAATGCAGGGCCCAGCCCTCGACCAGGAAGGGCGTGCGGAAGCGCTCCCGGTAGGGGCGGTGGCGCGCCGCCATGAACAACTGCAGGTGGTGCCCGGGGATCAGTTCGTGCGGCGTGACGATGCGCGTGAAGTGCGGGTTGTTCCCGCGCATGCTCATCTCCTTGGCCTCGTGCTCCATGGCCTCGGAGGGGTAGGCCAGGTGCATCGCCTGCCCGCTGTAGAACGCGAAGGGCATCGTGCGCTGGCGCTCCGCGGGGATCATCGCGAGCCGCCACAGTTCGGCGCACAGCGGCGGCACGGTGACCAGGTCGTGCTCCGTGACGAAGGCCACGGCCTCGCGGCCCTGCGCGGCCACCAGGTCGTCCTGCGCACCCGGCGGCACCGCCAGCCCCTTCACGTGCTCGACGGCCGCGCGAAAGTCCTCGAGGCCCAGCTCCTCCCGGGCCACGCGCGCCCCCTCCGCGTCGCACCAGGCCAGTTCGCGCTCCGCCAGCGCGATGAGGTCCTCGGGGGCGTAGGGGATGCGTTCGTGGGCGAGTTCCCGCTCCAGGCCTTCGCGCCCGAGGGGCTCCCCGACCAGCGGCGCGGCCTCCCCCTGCGCCCCGCCGCCCGGGCCGTCGCGCAGCCACGCGGCGTACTCCGTCAGCGCGCGGGCGAGCGCGGCGTGGGGCGCCCGCACCCACCAGCCGAAGTCCGGCTCGTACCCGTCGCGGAACTCGAACCAGCCGCCGAGCATCTGGCGCAGGGCGTCCAGCGCGGCGGCGGCCCGCCGCGCCAACCACGCCGGGGGTGGGGCCTCCCCCGATCCGCCCTGGGCCGCGGGCTCGAAGGCGCGCCGGCGCTCGGCCAGGGCCCGGCGCGCCGCATCCAGGCGCCCGGCCGCGGCGCGCGGCTCCACGGGATCCCGCCGCCGGCGCGCGCACTCGAGTTCCACCAGCGCGGGGGCAAAGGGCGCGAGCCCGAGCACCTCGGCCCGGCGCGCGCGCTCCACCTCCAGGCGCGCGAGTTCGTGCTGCACCTCGGCTTCGAGCAGCGCGTGGTCGACCTGGGCGTCGGCGTCGAGCCCGGCGGGGTCCAGCGCCGCCAGCCGCCGGGCCCACCCGGCGTAGAACCCGGCCAGCCGCCCGGCGCGCTCCGCGCACAGGGGCGTGTCGTAGAACGCCCGCAGCGCCTCCTCGTCGGCGACGAAGCGCGCGACGAGCCGCTCCAGCAGCGGACCGGGGTCCAGCGGGAGCGGCGCTTCGCCCCGGGCGGCCCGCCCGCCCCCGGGGATGAGCAACGCGGCGAAGACGAGGCAGGCGGTGGGAACGCGGGTGAAACGCACGGGCACCTCCGACCCGGAGTATGGCGGCGCGGCGGCCCCGGCGCCGGGATCGGTCGGGGCGGCGCCCCGAGGAGCCCCGAGGGGACCCGAGAGGACCCGAGGGGCCCCGGGGGGCCTCGAGGGCCCTACGCGAGGGCGACCGTGTCGGGGCAGATGAGCCGGCCGGGCGACTCGACCCGCCAGTCCACGATGCGCGCGAGCGGGTGCCAGGCGGCGCGCCCGGGCTTCAGGCGCGCTACGCCCAGCGGCCGACTCAGCAGCCGGCCGCGCACGCGCTCGAGTTCGACCTCCAGGATCTCGAACCAGAGGTGCTCGTCCCCGGGCGTCCCGCAGTCCGAGCACGGGGTGTCGCGGTCGAAGGCCAGTTGCACCAGGAAGTCCCACCCCGGGCTGCGGCGGTGGAGCCGGAACAGGTCCACGAGGGCGGGCCAGCGCTCCAGCGCCATGGCGCGGCGCCGCGCGGTCTCCTCGGAGTTGAGGAGGATCGCCGGGTCGCCGAAGCGCATGGCCTCGAGGATCTCCAGCGGAGGGTGGTACAGCGGCGCGCGCACGCCGGCCGGCCGCGGGTCCACCAGCACGATGCGGAATCCGCCGTGGTCGGTCTGCTCGCGCAGCACGGGATCGCCGCTCTCGCCGAGCCCGGGCATGTGGCGCGCGGCTTCGCGCCAGGCCAGCCAGGCGATGTCGTGGTCCAGGAACATGTCGAAGGGCTGGCGCGCGGGCGGCAGCGGCGTGCCCAGGAACGCCCCGACGAAGTTCTCGATCAACGTCCCGGCGACGGTGCCCAGGTCCCCCGGAATCCCGAGCACCTCGACGTCCGGGAAGCCGGCGCGCTGCAGGCCATGGGTGTGGACCCAGCCCGCGGCGTCGGCCTCCCCCGGCAGGACGACGTGGGTGAAGTACAGGCAGGTGGCGCTGGGCGGGGTGCTCGCAGCCGCCACGGCGCGCGCCTTGGCCATCGGCCAAAGGCGGTAGGAACTCGCGTCGTACAGGCACAAGGCGTCGGGCGCGGCGGCGAGCAGGCGCCGGAGCTGGGCCTGCCAGGCCTCTCGCGGCCGATCCGGGTCGAGAACTTCCAGCGTGCCGAGCATCCAGCGCGCGGCGCGCAGCGCCTCGCGCACGCCGGGCCCCAGCGGCTGCGGGTCGAACTCCGCCGCGGGCGGCAGGTGCTCGATGCCCGCGGCCCAGAGCGCGAGCGGGCCGTTGCCCTCGGAGGCGACGAAGGTGCGCAGCCACAACGCGTCGCGGGGACCCTGGGGCAGGGCAGCCCCACTGGGTTCCAGGCCGGGCACGCGCGCGGCCACCACCTCGGCGACGGGGGGTGCGGGGTCGGGGAGGATGGCAAGGAGGAGGGAGGGGACGGGATCCACGGGAGGCGCTCCGGACGGGGAACGCCTCCTCCTCGCGCGCCGGGCGCCGGTGGATACGCACAAAGTCCCGGCGGGCGCCCCGGGAGCCCCGGAAGGGCGGGACCGGCCCCGCCGGCCGGACGCCGGCCCCCCAAGGTCAGGCGGGCGGATCCTCGGGGATGGCCGCGGTCTGCTCGGCCCGGTAGGCGAGCAGCCGCTCGCGCAGGGCCGGGTCTCCCACGGCCAGGATCGCCGCCGCGAAGAGCGCGGCGTTGACCGCCCCGTGGGTGCCCATGCTCATCGTGGCCACGGGAATCCCCTTGGGCATGTTGCAGGTGGCCAGCAGGGAGTCGAGCCCCCCCATCAGGCGCCCTTCCAAGGGCACCCCCAGCACCGGCAGGTGCGTGAGCGCGGCCATCACCCCCGCCAGGTGGGCGCTCATGCCGGCCGCGGCCACGATGACCCGGATGCCCCGGGCCTCGGCGTCGGTCGCGTAGTCGTGGGCGCGCTGCGGCGTGCGATGCGCCGAGCAGACCTTCATCTCGGACGGGATGCCCAGTCGCGCGAGGGTCTCCGCGCAGGGGCGCAGGGTGGGGGCATCGTTCGGGCTGCCCATCACGATGCCGACGAGGGGCTTGGGGTCGCTCATGGGGCCGAATGCTGCGGTGCCCCTGCGCCGCCGGCAAGCCCCGGCCGGGAGGTGCGCAGCCCAGACCGGGGCGGCGCGGGGGCGGCGCGGGGCGGGCCGCGGGGGTCGGGCGAGGGGCCGGCGGTCGGACTAGGGGTCGGGCACCCGGCGGGTGAACAGGTCCCGGCCCGCCACGGCGTTCCAGAGCTGGATGGCCTTGTCGACGGCGGGCTCGAGCGAAGGGTCCATGACCTCCACCTCGAAACTGCCCTCCACCTGGAGGAGGCGGGCGACCTCCTGCGGACAGGGCACCGTGAGCACCGTGCCCAGGATGTTCTCGTAGAGGTAGCAGTCGGGGTCGTCCTCGTGGGCCGTGAGGCCGACGGCGTGCAGCAGTTCGTGGGCCACCAGCCGCTCGAGGAGTTGCGGCGGCGTGCTGGCCAGGATGAGCACCTGGGTGGGGCCGTCGCAGTCGATCTCCGTCACCCCGTAGTAGGGACCATAGGTGGAGAGGGACTCGACCTCGCGCACCTGGATGTACGCGCCGGGCCCGCACGGGCCGGCGCCGCCGCAGGCCCCGACGAGGAGCAGCGCGCATCCCGCCAGGACCGGGAGGAAGGGAAGCCGGGCCGCCACGTCGCCATCCTACGGCCGGTCGCCTGCCCGGACAGCGCACCGCCCGCCGCCGCCCGGCCCGGCAGGACGGCGCGCCGGCCCCGCGGCGCCACGGGCCGGCGCGCCGGCTGCAAGTCCTTGGCCCGCCGCGACTTGCGCGCGAGAGCGCGCCCCCGGGGCGGGGCCCTCGCGCGCCTTTGTGGGACCTTCGTCCAGAACTCCGGGCAACCCTCCGGCGGTCCCCATCGTCATTGATAGGATCCGGACGCCTTGCGGCGCCGACCAGCCTGCCCGAGTCCGGCGGCAACGAAGCTGGGGCCCGCCCTTCCCGAACCCCCTGGAGGATCTCCGTGATGCGCAAGCACCCCCTGTTCCTGGGCCTGGCCCTGGTCGCCCTGGGCGCCCTGGCCTTCGCCGGCGGCCTCGCCGTGGCGGAGGACGACGCCCCCGCGGCCGAGCCGACCGCCGAGAAGCCCGCGTGCGAGTCCAAGTGCGAAGGCAAGGCCTGTGAGACGGCCACGCCCTCGCCGATGCACTCGATCCTGAAGTGGATCGCCGCCCAGGCCGTGCCGGGCGTCGAGTGTCCGTGCCCGACGACGGCGGAGGGCGAGGCCGGCTGGCGCGCCTGGTACGCCGCCGAGGCCCCGGCGCTCAAGCCCCTGCGCGACGCCCTGGTCGCCGACGGCTGGAACGCCGACCGCCTGGTGGGCTTCTTCAAGCAGATGGCCGCCCAGAAGGCCTGCTCGGGCTGCGACAAGTGCCCGGGCGAGAGCGCGGTCCACATCCTCGCGGCTCGCGTCAATCACTTCGGCAAATTTCTTTCCGGTGGCAGGGTTTTCAACCGCCATCATCTT
>JAPKHB010000219.1 GCA_026647295.1 Planctomycetota bacterium
ATCGCTCCGAGGATCGAGAGATCGATGTGTCCGCCCCGGATCATGGCAAACGAGTCGGCCGAGGAGAAATAGGAAGTGCCCGGGATTTCCGTGATCGTTTGCTTTCCTGCGTTGATGAGGTACTTCTCCTCGGACACCTCGACCCGGGTCGCCGTCGCGAAACTGATGACCGACCCGCCCGTGGGGCCGTTGGCCAGCAGGGGATCCTTCTGGGCCCGGTCCCACTGCTCCTGCTGCTTGGGGTCGAGCAGGCCCCGGGCCCGGCCGAACGCGTCCTCGCGGATGCGCTTCTCCGCCTGCTCGTAGGTCTCGTTCAGCCCGGGGATGCGCCCCTTCTTGAACTTCTGGATCTTCGCGACGTCGGGGAAGGCGAGCGAGATCGCGCCGTCGGTCCCGCCGATCTTCGTGGTGCGCGGCTTGCTGATCTCCTCCCAGAGCTCGCCGTCCTCGTTGGGGATCCGGAAGACGTCGTCCAGGTCGCGCCGCGCCCGGTCCAGGATGTCCTGCATGTCGGCCTTCTGGCGGCCGTCCAGGCCCAGGGCGCTTGCGGCCTGGTCGAGGCTGAAGAAGAAGTCGTGCCCCGCGACGCGGCCGCGCGCCGCGGGCAGCGCCTCGCGCGCCCGGGCCTCTTCCTCCAGGCGTGCGATCGTGGCCTGCTGCGCGTCCACGCGCTCGGCGAGGGCCTTGAGGCGTTCGGCCAGACCGGCGGGCGGGCGGGTCGAGAGCCCCACCGGGGCGTCGTCGGCCGCCCCCGCGCCCGCGGGCGTCCCCGGGGCGGAGAGGGGCTGCCAGGCGTCGCCCGCATCCTCGGTGAGGGCGTCGACCCGCAACCCGAGTTGGGCGAGGCGGCCGGCGTCCTGCGCCTGGGCCTGGGCGAGCGCATCGAGCCGCGAGCCGAGCGAACCGGCCTCCACGGCGGCGTAGACGGCCGCGGCGGCGGCGAGCAGGGCGAGGGCGAAGGTGGCGCGGGACATGGGCGTCCTCCGGGCAGGTCCCCCCTCCCGGCCGGTCAGCCTACGGCGCCCCCCAGGGCCACGCCCGCCGGGGCCCGGGCGCGGGGCCGGCCGGCGCGGGCGGGTCCGCGCCCCGGGGCGCCTACCCCGCGTCCTCCGGGGGGGGCTCCAGGCGCACCAGGCGCGCCCCCTTCTCCACGGCCTCTCCCGGGGCGACGCGGACCTCGGACACCACCCCGTCGTGCGGGGCGCGGATCTCGTTCTCCATCTTCATCGCCTCCAGGATCAAGAGCGCCTGGCCGTCGCGCACGCGGTCGCCGGGGGCGACCCGCACCTCCTTCACCACCCCGGGCATCACGCTGGTCACCTCGGCGCCCCGCCCGCGGGCCTTGGCCTTGCCCGTCGCCTGGCGGGCCAACCGCGTGCGTTCGTCCTCGATCCCGACCCGCACCTCGCGGTCGTGGAAGGAGAGCACGGCCGCGCCGTCCTCGAAGCGCGCCGCGTAGGTGACGCTCTGCCCGTCCATGAGCAGGTTGAGGAGGCCGCTCGGCCCGACCGAGGCCACGTCCACGGGGTGCGCGGCCCCGTCCACCCGGACCTCCAGCCGCCCGTCGGGGCGGGTGAGGATCTCGACCTGCCGCTCCCGGCCCCCGTACGTCGCGAAGTAGCGCGTGCCGCGGCTCACGCCGGCCCTCCCCACGCGCTCCGGCCCTGGGCCCGCCACGCCGAAAGGCTCCGTCCGGCGGGCGCGGCCGGAACGCTCGTCGGGCGCACGCGCCGGTGCAGCGCGAGCGCGGCGGCGACCACCGGCACGAGGTCGTCGGAATCCGCTGGTGGGGGGGCGGCGTGCTCCAGGATGGAGGTGTCGTAGCGCCCCGAGACGAAGCGCGGGTCGTCCAGCGTGCGCAGGATGAGCGGGATGTTGGTGGTCACGCCGGGCAACCGCGTCTCGTACAGCGCGCGGCGCAGCCGGGCGATGGCCTCCGCCCGCGTCGGCGCGTGGGCGACGAGCTTCACCAGCAGGTTGTCGTAGTGGAGCGTGACCTCCTGGTCGGCGTACACGTGGCCATCGACGCGGATGCCGGGCCCGCCGGGGAGCTGGACGGCGCCGAGCACCCCGGTGCTGGGCAGGAAGCCGTGGTCGGCGTCCTCGGCGCACAGGCGGGCCTCGATGGCGTGGCCCCGGGGCTCGGGCGGGCGCGCCCCGAACGAGAGGGGCAGCCCCTGGGCGATGCGCAGCTGCTCCTTCACCAGGTCCACGCCGTAGCGCTCCTCGGTGATGGGGTGCTCCACCTGGATGCGCGTGTTCATCTCGAGGAAGTAGAAGCGCCGCCGGGCGTCCACCAGGAACTCGACCGTGCCGGCGCTGCGGTAGCCGCAGGCGCGCGCGGCGGCGCACGCCGCCGCTTCCATCGCCTCCCGGAGGTCGGGCGTCACGACCGGCGAGGGCGACTCCTCGATCACCTTCTGGTGGCGCCGCTGGACCGAGCACTCGCGTTCGCCCAGGGCGAGCACCGCCCCCTGGGCGTCGGCCAGCACCTGCACCTCCACGTGGCGCGGCTCCTCCAGGTAGCGCTCCAGGTACACGGTGCCGTCGCCAAAGGCCGTGACCGCCTCCGAGGCGGCGCGGCGCACGGCCTCGGGCACCTCGGCCTCCGCGGCGACGCGGCGCATCCCCTTGCCGCCCCCGCCGGCGGAGGCCTTCACCATCAGCGGGAAGCCGACCTCGCGCGCGGCCGCGAGCCACCCGGCCGGGCCGGCCTCGGGCGCCAGCGGCGCGCCGGGCACCAGGGGCACGCCCGAGCCCGCCACGGCCGCGCGGGCCGAGAGCTTGTCGCCCATCGCCCGCATGGCGGCCGCGGGGGGGCCCACGAACACCTTGCCGGCCGCCTCGACCGCCTCGGCGAAGGCGGCGCGCTCGGAGAGGAAGCCGTAGCCGGGGTGGACCGCGTCCGCGCCCGTGCGCTCCATCGCCTCCACGATCCGGTCGATGCGCAGGTAGCTCTCCGCGGGCGGGGCGGGGCCGAGGCGCACGGCCTCGTGCGCCCCCCGGACGTGCAGCGCGGTGCGGTCGGCGTCGGAGTACACGGCCACGGTGCGGATGCCCAACTCGTGGGCCGCGCGGATCACGCGGACCGCGATCTCCCCGCGGTTGGCCACCAGCAACTTTCGGATGGCGCGCGGGGCGCTCACAGGGGGATGTTCCCGTGCTTCTTCGGCGGGTTGTGGTCGCGCTTGGTCTCGAGCAGCGCCAGCGCGGCGATCAGCCGGGGCCGGGTGAGGCGGGGCTCGATCACGTCGTCCAGGTAGCCGCGCTCCGCGGCCACGAACGGGTTGGCGAAGCGCTCGCGGTACTCCGCCTCCAGGCGCGCCTGCTCGGCGGCGGGGTCGGCGGCGGCCTGGATCTGGCGCCGGAAGATCACCTCGACCGCCCCCTTGGCGCCCATCACCGCGACCTCGGCGCCGGGCCAGGCCACGTTCCAGTCGCCGCGGATGTGCTTGGAACTCATCACGTCGTAGGCGCCGCCGTAGGCCTTGCGGGTGATGACGGTGAGCTTG
The DNA here is from genome assembly GCA_026647295.1 of Planctomycetota bacterium. GTDB lineage: Bacteria > Planctomycetota > PLA2 > PLA2 > JAEUHO01 > JAPKHB01. Next base: position 3,513 of record JAPKHB010000219.1, read on the forward strand.
GGGACCGTCGCCTCGCAGTAGGCATAGAGCAGCTTGGCGCCGTGCTTGATGATGCCGCTCCACTCCTGGTCGGTGCCGGGGAGGAACCCGGGCACGTCCTCGAAGGTGACGAGCGGAATGTTGAAGCAGTCGCAAAAGCGCACGAAGCGCGCGCCCTTGAGGGACGCCGCCACGTCCAGGCAGCCGGCCAGCACCTGGGGCTGGTTGCCGACGATCCCCACCGTGCGCCCGCCCAGGTGCGCAAAGCCCACGACCAGGTTCTGGGCGTAGTGCTCGTGGACCTCCAGGAAGTCCCCGTCGTCGACGATGCGCCGGATCACCTCGCGCATGTCGTAGGGCTTGTTGGGGTCCTCGGGCACCAGGGCGTTCAGCCGGTCGTCGACGCGGTTGGGGTCGTCGGTGCCGGGGCCCGGCGGGGGGGTCTCGGCGTTGTTCTGCGGCAGGTAGGCGAGCAGGCGCTGGAGCGTGGCGATGGCGCCCGCGTCGTCCGGGGCGCGGAAGTGGGCCACGCCGGAGCGCTCGGAGTGGGTCACCGCCCCGCCCAGTTCCTCGTGGGTCACCTCCTCGTGCGTCACGGTCTTCGTGACGGCCGGGCCCGTGACGTACATGTAGGAGGTGCCCTCCACCATGACGATGAAGTCCGTGATGGCGGGCGAGTAGACGGCGCCCCCGGCGCAGGGGCCCATGACCGCGCTGATCTGCGGGATGACCCCGCTCGCCAGGGTGTTGCGCAGGAAGATGTCGGCGTAGCCCCCGAGCGAGACCACGCCCTCCTGGATGCGCGCGCCGCCCGAGTCGTTCAGGCCCACCACGGGGCAGCCGACCTTGAGGGCGAGGTCCATCAACTTGACCACCTTCTCGGCGTTGGCCCCGGAGAGGCTGCCGCCGAACACGGTGAAGTCCTGCGCGAACACGGCCGTCACGCGCCCCGCCACCCGTCCCAGGCCGGTGACCACGCCGTCGCCGGGCACCTGGCGGGCGTCCATGCCGAAGTCCCGGCAGCGGTGCACCTTGAAGGGGTCCAACTCCTCGAAGGTGCCCGGGTCGAGCAGCAGGTCGATGCGCTCGCGGGCCGTCAACTTGCCGCGTTCGTGCTGCCGGGCGATCGCCTCGGGGCCGCCGCCGAGCAGGGCCTCCTCGCGGCGCACGCGCAGCCGCTCGATGCGCGGGTCCTCGGGGCCGTTCACGGGCGGCCCTTCGCCGCCGGGGCGCCGTGCGCGGCGCCGCCGGCCGGAGGCTCGGAGAGCTCGACCAGGACGCCCCCGACCGAGTGCGGGTGGACGAAGGCCACCCGGCAGCCGCCCGCCCCGGGGCGCGGGGCCTCGTCGAGCGTCCGCAGGCCCTGGGCCTTGAGGCGGGCGAGCGCGGCCGCGACGTCGGCGACCCGGTAGCAGACGTGGTGCACGCCCTCGCCGCGCCGGGCGAGGAAACGCCCGATCGGGCCCTCCGGGTCGGTGCTGGCGAGCAGTTCGACGCGCAGGCCGCCCCCGTCGAAGGCGGCCACGCGCACCCGTTCGGTGGGGACCTCCTCCTCGTACAGCAGGGTGAGGCCGAGCACCTCTGCGTAGAGGCGCTTGGCCGCGGGAAGGTCCTTCACCGCGATCCCGATGTGGTCCACCGGGCCCAGGGCGTCGTCGGCTGCCGGCACGCGTCCTCCTCCAGGGGCGGGCTGGATGGTAGCGGGCCCCCCCGGACCGACCAATCGGGCTTTCGCGCCCGCCCGGGCGGGCGCGCGGGCGGGGGCGGCGGCCGGGTCCGCCGCCGGTCTGTCGGAGATCCCCCTACAGTAGGCCGCGTGAGCACCTCGGCCGCGCTTCCCTCCTGGCTGACCGCGACCCGCCGGGGCCGGCCGGGGGACGACCCGATCTTCGCGCTCAACGCCGAGGCGGTCGCACGCCGGGCCCGCGGCGAGGCGGTCGTGAACGCCACGCTCGGGGCCCTGCTCGACGAGGACGGGCGCCTGGCGGTGCTGCCCTGTGCCGCCGAGGCGGTGCGGTCCGTGCCGGCCGCGGAGTGGGCGGCCTACGCGCCCATCGCCGGTCCGCCGGCCTTCCTCGAGGCGGTCAAGGCCGACGCGCTGCGCGCCGCGCCCCACCTGGCGGCCGCCTGCGCCGCCGTGGCCACCCCCGGCGGCAGCGGCGCGCTGCGCCACGCCATCGCCACCTTCCTCGATCCGGGCCAGGCGCTGCTCACCTCCTCCTTCTACTGGGGGCCCTACGAGACGCTGGCGCGGGAGTGCGAGCGGGGGCTGGAGACCTTCCCCACCTTCGGGCCCTCCGGCGGGCTCGGCCTCGCGGCGCTGGACCGGGCGCTCGGCCGGCGCTTGGCGGCCGACGGGCGCGCGCTCCTGATCCTCAACGACCCCTGCCACAACCCCACCGGCTACTCGATGAGCGAGGCGGAGTGGGACGCGGTCGCGCGCGTGCTCGACGGGCACGCCGCCAGCGGACCGCTGGCGGTGGTGGTGGATGCGGCCTACTGCGAGTACGGCCCGGGCGACGGGCTCGCCCGGCCGTTGCGGGCGCTCGAGCCCCTGCTCGGGCGCGTGCTGGTCCTGATCGCCTGGAGCGCGTCGAAGACCTTCACGCACTACGGCCTGCGCGTGGGCGCCCTGCTCGCGCTCGTCCCCGACGCGGGCGAGCGCCGGGCGATCCAGGACAGCCTCACCTTCGCCTGCCGGGGCACCTGGAGCAACTGCAACCGCGGCGGGATGCACGCCGTGACGCGCCTGCTCACCGAGCCGGCGCTGGCGGAGCGGGCCAGGGCCGAACGCGGGGCCTTCGTCGCCCTGCTGCGCGCGCGGGTCGAGGCCTTCAACGAGGCGGCGCGGGCCCACGGCGTGGCGACGCCGCGCTACGAGGGGGGCTTCTTCGTCACCGTGCCCACCGACCGCGCGGCCGAGCGCGCGCGGCGCCTTTGCGACGCGGGGCTGTTCGTGGTGCCCCTCGACGGCGGGCTGCGGCTGGGCCTTTGCGCCGTCGCCCGCGCCGACGTCGAGCGCCTCGTCGCCGGCGTCGCCCACGCCCTCAAATGACCATACGGAAGGTATAGGGGGAGGTAGCCCCGATCCTGGTGGTTGTCAAAACCCAAGGATCCCGGCGGAAGCCGGAGAAG
>JAPKHB010000022.1 GCA_026647295.1 Planctomycetota bacterium
CGGCCCGCCCCGCCCCCGGCGCCCCCGACCGCCCCGCTTCCGGCGCTTCCGGCCCCGGGCCCGCTGCCCTGGCCGACCGCTTACGACCTGCCCCCCGACGCCCTGGGCTGGCAGAAGAAGGCGGCCGCCTTCGCCCACGACGTGCTCGCCCCCCGCGCGCGATCCTCCGACCGCGAGGGGCGCCTGGACCGCGAGATGATCGTGCGCATGGGCGAGGCGGGCCTGATCCGTGCCGCGCTGCCGGCCGACGCCGGGGGGCTCGGCGCCACGCACCTGTGCGCCACCGTGATCGCCGAGGAACTGGGCGCGGTGGACAGCAGCGCGCGTGGGTTCCTCGCGGTGCAGGGGGGGTTGGTCGCGGCCACGCTCGCCACCTTCGGCACGCCGGCCCAGAAGGAGCGCTGGCTCCCGGACCTGCTCACGGGTCGCGCGATCGGCGCCTTCGCCCTCACCGAACCCGAGGCGGGGAGCGACGCCGCCTCCATCAAGACGCGCGTGCGCAAGGACGGCGCCGACTGGATCCTGGAAGGCGAGAAGATCTGGATCACCAACGGCGGCGTGGCCGACGTGGTGCTGGTGTTCGCCACGGTCGAGCCCGGCACCCGTTCCAAGGGCATCCAGTGCTGGATCGTCCCGGGCACGGCCCGCGGGCTTCGGCGCGAGCAGATGGCCGGCCGCGAACTCGGGCACCGGGCGAGCGACCACGCGCAACTGCGCTTCGACAAGGTGCGCCTGCACGCCGACCAACGCCTCGGGCCCGAGCGCGGGGGCTTCAAGGCGGCGATGCACGGGCTGCTGCACGGGCGGCTGCACGTGGCCGCCGGCGCGGTCGGCCTGCACCGCACCTGCCTGGAGACCTGCGTCACCTACGCCCGCACCCGCCGCCAGTTCGGCCAGCGCATCGGCGACTTCCAGCAGGTGGGCGGCACGCTCGCCGAGATGTTCGTGGCGCTGGAGGCCTCGCGCCTCCTCACCCACCACGCGGCGCGGCTCCTCGACCGGGGCCTGGACGCGACGGCCGCGGTGAGCGCGGCCAAGTTGCACGCGACCGAAAGCGCCCTCAAGGCGGCCACGCAGGCGATCCAGGTGCACGGCTCCCGCGCCTACACCGACGCGCTGCCGCTGGAGCGCTTCTACCGCGACATCGTGGCGCTCACGATCTACGAGGGCACGAGCAACATCCAGCGCGTGATGCTCACCCGCCACCTCCTGGGCAAGGACGAGTCGGGGCGCGCATGACCGCGCGCCCGCCCGACGCCGTGTCCGGACCCCCGCCCGAGCCCCCGCCCGAGCCCCAGGGGGAGTACCGGCCCCCCTCGCTGCCCTGGCGCGCGGTCAACCCCGAGGGCCTGCCCCACGTGGGCTACAGCAACGCGGTGGTTTCGCGGCCGGGGACCTGGGTCAGCGTGGCCGGCCAGATCGACATGGGCCCCGACGGGCGGGTGGCCCACCCGGGCGACCTGCTCGCCCAGGCCGAAGGCGCGCTTTCGGCGCTGGGCCGGGTGCTCGCCGCCGCGGGCGCGCGGCCCGAGCACCTCGTGCGGGTGCGCCTGTACGTCACCGACGCGGCGGCCTACGCCACGCACGCCCGCGCGATCGGCCGGCTGTGGCGGGCCCACCTGGGGCGCTGGTTTCCGGCCCTTAGCCTGGTCGAGGTCGCCGGCCTGTACGACGCCGGCGCCCTCATCGAGATCGAGGCCGACGCCGTGATTCCGGACGCCTAGCGCGGGCCGGCGCGGGTAGAACCCCGGCGTGCGCCTCTCGCTCGTCTTCTACGTGTTCCTCGCCCGCATGGCGGTGGGCGCCCTGATCGCCCTGATTCCGGTGTGGCGCCTGCGCGCCGCGGAGCGGCACCTGCGCTTTGAGTGCGTGCTGGCCTTCGTGCTCGCGGCCGGGGCGGCGGCGCTGTACCTGCCGGCGCTGGGCCCGGAGCGGCCGGACCTGCCCCGCGGCGCCGGGGCCTACCTCTCGCTCGAGGGCCTGCTCCCGGGCGCGCTCGTGCTCTTCGCCGCCGGCTGCCTGGGCGTCAACTTCCTCTTCGGCACCTTCCGGCGGCGCGCCGGCCGCGCGCTGCTGGGCGCGACCGTGCTGGTCGGCCTGGTGGCGGTGTACGGAACCGTGCGGATCCACGGCCTGGCGGGCGCCCCGGGCGCGGGGGCGGTGCTGTTCCTCTCGGGGCTGCTCGGCGGCCTGCTCATGGCGTCGATCAACGACGCGATGGTCCTCGGCCACTTCTACCTGATGATCAAGGGCCTCCCGCTGGAGGCGCTGCGCCGGGCGGGGCTGTTCGTCTTCGCCGTGCTCGTCGCCCGCATCGTCTGCTTCGGGCTGGTGCTCGCCTTCTGGGACGGCGCCTACGAGGTGCTGGTCGAACGGGAACTGATCTGGACGGCCTGGCGGGTCGCCTTCGGCTTCCTCGGCCCCCTCGTGCTGCTGCTGATGGTGAAGGACACCGTGCGCCTCAAGCACACCCAGGCCGCGACCGGGCTGCTCTACGTGGCCGTGGGCTTTGCGCTGATGGGCGAACTGGCGGCCACCTACCTGGAACTGGCCACGGGCATCCCCGCGTGAGCGCCGCCCCGGCTCCGCCCTGCGAACTCACCTTCGCCTGCCCCACCTGCGGCACGCGGCCGGTGGTCGCGCCGCTCATGCCCACGACCCGGCGCCTCCTGTGCCCCGCGGGCCACGCCACGGACCTCGCCGACGTGGCGGCGCTGCTCCTCGCGCGCCCGCTCGGGCCCTGCGTCGTGTGCGGCTCGGCCGACCTCTACGCCCAGCGCGACTTCAACCGGCCGCTCGGCCTCACGCTCGCGGCGGTGGGGCTCGCGCTCGGCCCCTTCACCCGGTGGATCAGCACGGTGGCGGCGATCGGCCTGGACGCCGCCCTCTACCTCGTCACGCCGACCGTGTGCATCTGCTACGCGTGCAACGCCCAGTACCGCGGCGTCGGGAAGGACCGCTGGCCGCCGGCCTTCGAGATCGCCGTCCACGACGCCTACAAGTTCGGCAAGCGCTTCCCCCCGCGCCGGGGCCTCGCCGTCGCCGGTCCGTATCTCGCGCGCCTGCGCGCAGAGACCCCGCGGTAGCCGCCCCCCCTACTCGACGCCCCACAGCGTCCAGGCGGCCCAGTAGCGCTCGTGCTCCCAGCCCTTGGTCGCGCGCACCTTGGCCTGGGCCACGCGCAGCGCCTCGGCGGCGGGGAGGCCGGGGCTTTGGTCCGCGGGCTGCCAGGCCTCGTAGAAGGCGCGCATCAGCGCCTCGGTGGCCGCGTCGTCCACGCGCCACAGCGCGCCGATCACCTGCGACGCCCCCGCCAGCAGGAAGGCGCGCGGCAGCCCGAGCACGCCCTCCCCCACCCGCTCGGAGCCCAGCGCCGAGTTGCAGGCCGAGAGCACGACGAGGTCGGCCTCCACCGGCATCTGCATCACCTCCAGCGCCGTGAGGTACCCGTCGTTCTCGGCGTCGCCGCTCACCGCCAGGGCGGAGAAGGCCGGCCGCTGCGGGTCGATCAGCCCGTGGCAGGCCAGGTGCACCGCGCGCCAGCGGGCCGGCCCGGCCGCCAGCGCCGCCCGAAGGCCCGCCTCGCTCGCCTGGGCGCCCAGCAGCCTCACGCCCGCCACCCGCTCCACCTCGTCGCGCGTGCGCGGCAGCGGCACCAGGCCGACCCCGGTGCGGTACAGGTCGTCGCCCCGTCCGGTCCCGGGCGCCCCGTACAGGCAGTCGCCCAGCCCGAGCACGCCGGCGCCGGGCTCCGGGCGCTCCTCCTCGAGCCACATCAGCGTGCTGGCCGAGGGCGCGAGCCGCAGCCGCCGTTCCCCGAAGAGCAGGGCCAGGGGCACGCTGGCCAGCGCCCCGGCCGGCGCGACGTCCACCCGGCGGATCTCCGGCGCCAGCGAAAGCGGCTCCACCACCTGCGCGCGCAGGCGCTCGATGCGCCCCGCCGTGACGCCGGCACCGTCGTCCTCGACCAGCGTGGCGCACAGCTCCTCGACCCGTTCGGCGGGCCCGAGCACCACGAAGCGGGTCTGCTGGCCCTCGAGCACGAGGGCCACGTACTGGCCGCGCAGCACGGCGGTGAGCACGAGCGCCCGGTCGGGCCCGAGCCGCGCCTGCACCGCCTCCAGCGCGGCCGGCCGCGGGTACAGCGCATGCGTGCGCCAGCGGACGTGGCGCTCGAGCCGCCCGCCGAGTTCGCTGTGCACCTCCTTGAACTCCTCCACCTCGCGGCGCGCCGCCCGGGCGGGGTCGCGCGCCCCCTCGGCCTTCAGGCGCGCGTAGTGGCGGGCGGCCTCCGCCTCGGCCGAGCGGGCGGCGAGCGCCTCCACGCGCGCGGCCGCGCTCAAGGTCTGGTCGCGCAACGCGGAGCGCGCCCCGAGCGCGTCGAGCAGCGACACGGCCCGGCCCGCCTCGAGGAACCAGTAGAGCTCGGCGTGGTCGTCCAGCGCCGCCGCCGCGGTGGCCCCGACGTCGTACAGGTCCGACATCGTCTCGCGCGCGAGCGCCTGCCCCTCCTGGTCGAGGCCGCGCAGCATCTGGCCGGCGGCCTCGGCCCCCTGGCGCGAGAGCGCGAGCGCCGAGCGCGCGTCCCCGGCGTCCAGGTGCAGCCGGCCGAGCGCCCCGAGCAACCGCACGCGCAGCGAGTCGGCGTGGAGGCTCTCGGCCGAGCGGATGGCGCGCTGGAGGAAGCGCCGGGCGCGGTCCGGCCGCCCGAGGCGCTGCTCGTCGAGCGCCAGGTTGGCCAGCGCCCGCGCCGCGCCGAGGTGGTGTTCGAGGCGCTCGTAGGTGGTCAGCGCCCACTGGTGCAGTTCGTGGGCGCGCCCGACGTTGCCGAGCACCGCCTGCACGAGCCCTTCGTTCTCGGCCAGCAGCGCCGCCTGCACGGTCGGCCGCCCCACGGTGGGCAGTTGCTGGCGGGCGTGCGCGAAGGCCTTGAGCGCGCCCTCCAGGTCGCCGTGGCGGGCGAGGTCCACGCCCAGGTTGATGCCCACCGTGACCAGCCCCTCGCCCCCGCGCTCGCCCTTGAGCAGGGCGAGCGCCTCCTCGTGGTAGCGCTGCGCACGCCGCGCGTTGCCCAGGTCGCCCCAGGCGCTGCCCAGGCGCATCAGCGCCAGCATCTGCTCCCAGGTGTCGTCGAGCGTGCGCGCGAGGTCCAGCGCCTGCTCGAGGTAGGCGATCGCGTGCGAGTAGCCGCCCAGGTCGACGTGGAGCTGCCCGAGGCTGCTCAAGCAGATGGCGCGGTTGCGCACGAGCCCGAGGCGCTCAAAGCCCAGGAGCGCCTGGCGGTAGAGCCGGAGCGCCCGGTCGAGCGAGCCCTGCCCGTGCCAGGAGGCCCCCTCGAGCTGGCGGGCCCAGGCCTCGCCGCCGTGGGCCTCCTCGCGGGCGAAGGCCGCGGCGGCCTGCTGCGCGTAGCCCAGCGCCTGGCGGAACTCCCCGCGGCGCAGGTGCACCTCGGCCATGTTGCCCTGGTGGCGGGCGACCTCGGTGGCCAGGCCGACCTCGCGCGCGCGGGCGAGGGCCTCCTGCAGCGAGGCGAGCCCGCGGTCGGTGTCGCCCTGGCTGCACCACACGACGCTCAAGGACCCGAGCACCTTCGCCGTGCCGGCCTCGTCCTTCGCCTCGCGGAAGTGCTCGCCGGCGGAACGGAACGCGCGGCGCGCGTCCTCGTAGGCCCCGCGGCGCACCTGGGCGTTGCCGATCCCGAGCCACGCCGAGGCCACGCCCGCGGTGTCGCGGGCCGCCTGCGCCGACTCCAGCGCCGATCCGAAGGCCTTGAGCGCCGCCCGGTGGTCGCCGCGTTCGAGCCGCGCGCTGCCCAGGTCGAGCAACGCCGTGATGCGCGCGCGGGCCCGCGGCGTGGTCTCGAGCAGCGCCACGCGCCGCTCGGCGCTCGTAAGCGCCTGGGGCGCGTCGCCCAGGTGCAGGGCGAGCGCGCCGCACAGCGCCCAGAGCTCCACGGCGCGCCGCTGCCAGCCGATCCCCTCGGCCGAAAGCGCCCCCGCGCGCAGGTGCTCGAGCGCCGGCCCGCGGCGCCCGGCCTGGCGCGCCGCGCGCCCGAGGCGCTCGGCCCGCAGCACGTGGAGCACGCTGGTCGCGGGCAACTCGAGCGCGGCCAGGGCCGCCTCGGCCGCCGCGTCGAGCGTCTCGGGCCCGTCCACGTCGGGCCGGTCGCCCAGCACCGCCCGGCGCTGCTCCAAGGACCCCGGCGCCGCGATCCGGCGCGCGGCGTAGGCCTTGAGCGCCGGGGCCTCGTCGGCGGGGTAGGCGCCCGCGAACGCCAGCGCCACCTCGCCCTCCCCGCGCAGCACGAGTTCCTCGACCACCGTCCAGGGATCGGGCCGCGAAAGGGCGGTCAGGCGCTTGAGCGCCTCGCCCGGCTCGGGCCCCCGGGCGGCGGCGAGCACGACCTCCAGGTGCGCGGCGAGTCCGGGCGGCTCGGCCGGGGCCGGGGTGGGCGCGTCGCCCGCGCGACCCGCCGGCGGACACGCCAGCCCCGCGCACAGCAGCAGCCCGACGAGCACGGGCCTCGTGCGCAGGCGGGGTCGAAGGGGCGGGCGTCGGCGCAAGGGTCTGGCTCCCCCCGAAGGGTGGACACACTGCCCTCGGGCTATCGACCAGCCGACGGGCGCGACTCAACGCCGCAGAGGACGGCGCGGCGCGGCGGCGCTTCAGGGATTGGCGAGCGCCATCCCCGCGCCGAAGTGGTCGGCGCGCCCTTCCCAGCCGGCCCGGGGGGCCGCCACGATCGGCACGGGCGGCGCGCCGCGCTCGACCGGCTCGGCGCCGCTGGCCACGCGCGGCGCGGCGCGCAGGCTGGCGTCCGCGGCGGGCGGGATCCCGACGAACAGCGACGCGGTGGGCGGCACGGGCTCGGCCGCGGTGGCAGCGGGCGCGATGCCCAGGTAGGCCCGGGTCTCGATCCAGCCGATCCCCACCGCCGCGCCGATCACGCCGGCGAGCAGCAGGCCGATGATCGACGCCCGGCCGATCTCCCCGGCGCGACGGCGCACGGGACCCGACCAGCGGGGGACCTGCGAGGGGGGATGCACCGAGGGGCTCCAGGCGCCACCTGCGTCCATGGCTCTCACGCCGGATACCTTTCGACAGCCGAAGGTGGGCGTCTTGAGCGCTTTTGCCGGTGCGCGCTAAACCCCAGCCTCCGCACGGTCGGCCCCCACCCGAACAAGGCCCTACGACCCTTGGGGGGGCCCCCGGAGCCTACGCTGGGGCGCGATGAGCCAGGCCGAGGACCTCGCCCGGGACGCAGCCGACGTGGCCCGGGCGCGTTCCGGCGACCCGGGCGGCTTCGAGGCCCTCGTCGCGCGCTACGCCCGCCGCGTCCACGACCTGGCCCGGCGCATCCTGCGCGACGCCCACGAGGCCGAGGACGCCACCCAACACGCCTTCCTCAAGGCCTGGCAGGCGCTGGACCGCTACGACCCCGGCCGACCCTTCCGCCACTGGCTGCTGCGCATCACCACCAACCTGTGCCGCAACCGCCTGCGCGCGCGCGCCGTGCGGCGCCACGAGTTGCGCCCCCGGGGCGGCGAGGACCCCCTGCCCGAGCCGGCCGCCCCCGCGCCCGCCCCGCCGTCCGAAGCGGCCGATCCCCGGCTCGCGGCCGCGGTGGCCGCCCTGCCCGAGCCCTACCGCACCGCCCTCCTCCTGCGCTACCAGCACGACCTTTCGCTCGAGGAGATCGCCGAGATCACCGCCACGCCGGTCGCCACCGTGAAGACGCACCTTCACCGGGGGCGCCGCGCCCTCGCCCGGGCGCTCGGGGGCGAAACCCCGGGCGCCGCCGCCGGTACGGAAGGAGGAGCATGAGCCCGACCCCCGCCCCCCCGGACGACGACGGCCTTTCGCCCGCGGCCCGCGCGGACCTCGAACGACGGCTCCGCGCCCTCCCCCTCGCGCCGCTGCCCCCGGCGCTCGAGGCCCGGCTGCGGCTGCTGGCCCGCGCCCTGGTCGCCGCGCGCGCCGCGCCGCGGCCCTGGCGGCGGCTCGCCCGGGCCGCAGCGGCGATCCTCGTCTTCCTGGCGGGTTGGCAGGCCTTTGCCGGCGCGGCCCCCGCGCAGGCGTTCGCCGGGCCCGCGCTCGAAGCGCCCGAGGCCCACTCCCGCCGCCTGGCCGAGGGCCTCGCCGCCCAGGTCGACGCCCACGTCCCGGACCCCGCCCGGGGGCTGGGCGCGCTGGGGACGGGGGCGCTGCTGCTGGGCGTGGGCCTCGTGCTCGCGGCGCGCCCGACGCCCCCCGCCCGCCCTGCCTCCCCCCCTGGAGCCCCCCGATGAAGCGCTTCTCCGCCCCCCTTTGCGGCTTCGCCCTGGTGATCCTCGGCGCGGTGGTGTTCGCCGCCCCCGCGCACGCCGCCGGCGGGGACGCGGGGACCGAGCCCGGGCGTCTGGTGGCGGGCCTCCTCCTGGTGCTGGCGGTGCTGGCGGCGGCGGCGCTGGCGGTGCTGCTCCTGCGCATCATGCTCCCGGGCCTGGCGGCGGTCGCGGACCGCGCGCTGGGCGCGTTGGGCACGGCGCGCCTCTTCGCCCAGGGGGTGCTCCCGCTGGTGGGCGCCGCGCTGCTGTTGCGCGGGGCGCGGGAAGCCCTGGGCGAACAGGCCGCGGGCGTGTTGGGCCTGCTCGTCGGCCTGCCCCTCCTGCTCGCCCTCCTCGTGGGCCTGCTGGCGGCCCTGCCGCACGTGGGCGGCCGCGCCCTCGCCCGGGGCGCGGAGCGTTCGCCCCTGGTCAGCCACCTCGCCGGCGCGCTGGTCCTGGGCTTCCCCCTCCTGCTCTGGGCCGTGGCCCCGCCGCTCGGGCTGCTGGTCACCCTGCTCGAAGCCGGGTGGTGCGCGGGGATCGGCCTGGGCTGCGTGCTCGGCCCGCGCCCGGCGGCCGCGCCCCCCGCCTGACGAGGGGGCGAACGACCCCCGAACCCGCCCCGGGTCGGGATCGGGGCCGGGCCAAGCGGGGGCGCATGGGCTACCATCGGGCCGATGGACGACCTGGGAACCTTTGCGCTCCGGCTCTCCGAGGCCTCCGAGCCCGAAGCGGCCGCCGAGCACCTGCTCGAGCACCTGCGGCGGATCGGGGGGGAGGACCTCGCGGCCCGCGTGTACCTGCTCGGGCCGGGGGACCGCTGCCAGGCCTGCCCGCGCCAGGACCGCTGCGCGGCGCGCGACCGCTGCTTCCACCTCACCGCCTCGCGCGGAGTCTTTGCGGGCCCGGCCCTCAACGACCAGCGGGTGCCGCGCCTGGGCACGCCCTGGGGGCAGGCGCTGGTGGACGGCTCCGCGACGCCGTTGCGCCCGGTGCCCGGCGAGTTGCTCGGCGGGGACGAGGCCCCGCCGCCCGAGGCGCTGCTCGTGCCGCTGGAGGCGGGCGGGGAGCGGCTGGGGATCGTGGGCGTGCGCGGGCCCCGGGAGCGGCTCCACGCCCTGGCCCCCACGCTGGGCGTGGCCGCCTTCCTCACCGCCTCGGCCATCCGTCTGATCAAGAGCCTGGGCACGGCCACGCGCCGCTTCGAGCAACTCCTGCTGGTCAACGACCTCGGGCGCAAGGTCAACTCGATCCTCAACGACGAGTTGCTCCTGCGCCAGGCGGCGGTGGACATCCACCGCACGTTTGGCTTCCACAACGTGATGATCTTCATGCTCGACCCCGGGCGCGCGCACCTCGAGCTCAAGGCCCAGGCCTCGCGCGGGGCGATCCCGCCGCGCAGCCAGACGCGCATCCGCCTGGGCGAGGGGGTGATCGGCCGCGTGCACCGCGCCGCCGCCACGCAGGTGATCGACGACGTGGCCCGCGACGAGGGCTACGTGAACTGGTACCCCGACACGCGCAGCGAGATCGCCGTGCCCATCCAGATCGGGGGCGTGGTCGAGGGGGTGCTCAACGTCGAGTCCGACCGCACGGGCGCCTTCGGCCCCTCGGACCGGCTGGTGCTGGAGACGGTCGCCAACCAGATCGCCATCGCGGTCGAGAACGCGCGGCTGTTCAGCATGGTGAAGGAGCGGGAGGACCGCTACCGCACGCTGGTCGAGTCGAGCCCCGGCGCGGTCCTCCACCTGGACGAGGACGGGCGCGTGACCTACGCGAACCCGGCCGCCAGCACGATCACCGGCCGCGCGCGCGCCGACCTGGTCGGGCTCGCCGCCGGCGTGCTCGAACTGGCCGTGAGCGCCGAGCGCCCGGCGGTGGAGGCCGCCATCACCGGCGCCCTGCGCGGCGTGCGCCTGCGCGACCTCGAGTTCCACATCCTGCACACCGACGGGACGCCGCGCCTCCTCACCGCCTCGCTGGAGCCGGTGGTGGGCGAGACGGGCGACCCGCGCGGGGCGGTCATGCTCGCCCGCGACATGACCCGCGAGCGCCAGCTCCAGGAGAAGCTCGCGCAGAGCGAGAAGCTGACCGCCATGGGCACGCTGGTGAGCGGCGTGGCGCACGAGCTCAACAACCCGCTCGCGGCCATCCTGGGCCTCGCCCAGATCCTGCGCTCGATGCCCGCCGACCAGTGGGCCCACAAGGACATCGAGAGCATCGAACAGAACGCGAGGCGCTGCCAGCGCATCGTGGAGAGCCTGCTCGCCTTCGCGCGCCAGAACCGGATGACCCGCCGCCCGGCGAGCCTCAACGAGATCCTCGGCGGGGTGCTCGACCTGCACGAGTACCAGCTGCGCATGGACGACATCCGCATCGAGCGCGACCTGGACCCCGCGCTGCCCACCTTCCCCGTGGACGTGACGCGCTGGCAGCAGGTGTTCGTGAACCTGATCAGCAACGCGCAGCAGGCCATGGTGCAGGCCGACAGCCCCGAGCGCCTCCTGCGCGTCGAGACGCGCCACGCGGGTGGCAAGGTCGTGATCCGCGTGCGGGACACCGGGCCGGGCATCCCCGAGGGCAACCGCAACCTCGTGTTCAACCCCTTCTTCACCACCAAGGAGACGGGCACGGGCCTGGGCCTGGGCATCTGCTTTGGCATCGTGAAGGACCACGGGGGCCTCATCGAACTCGAGACCGACCGCGGGCCGGGCGCCAGCTTCCGCATCACCGTGCCGGTCACCGACGCCGTCGCGCTGCCCCCGCCGGAGATCCCGCCCGCGGCCGTCGACCCCACCGACGCCGGCCAGGGCCGGCGCGTGCTGGTCGTCGACGACGACACCTTCGTGTGCGACGTGGTGCGGCGCACCCTGACCAACCACCACTACGAGGTGCTGGTGGCCCACAGCGGCGCCGACGGGTTCAGGATCGCCCGCGAACAGCCCGTGGACGCGATCGTTACCGACGTGCGCATGCCCGGCGAACTCGACGGCATCGACCTCTACGACGCGCTGGTGGCCGCCGACGCGACCTGGGCGGACGCGATCGTCTTCATGACGGGCAACATCCTGGACTCGCGCACCATGGACCGCCTCGACCGCCTGGCGGTGCGCTGCGTCCAGAAGCCCTTCGACATCCGCGAGCTGGCCGCCGTGGTGCACGAGGTGGCCCGCCGCGGGCGTCCCGCGCCCTCGGGCGCCGCGGCCCCCGGCTCTGCCGCCGCGGACGCCTGATCCCATGGCCACGACCTATTGGGACTACATCCGCGTCGAGGACCTGCTCGCGCTCCAGGGCGGCAACGAACGCGACGAGGCGCGCCTGTCCAACCACGAGGTCCTGTTCATCACCGTCCACCAGGTGTTCGAACTCTGGTTCAAGCTCGTGCTGCGCGAACTGGAGGCGCTGCGGGCCACCTTCCGCCAGGACCCGGTGCCGGAGGCGGACCTCGCCCAGGCCGTGCAGGGGCTCGCGCGCGCGACCCGCATTTTCGAGGTCGCGGCCCAGCACTTCACCGTGATGGAGACGCTGGGCACGCGCGACTACCTCGACTTTCGCGACAAGCTCTACCCGGCCAGCGGCTTCCAGTCGGCGCAACTGCGCGAGATGGAGATCCTGCTCGGCCTGACGGACGAGGAGCGCGTCGGCCTCGGGGCCCAGGGCGCCTGGAAGGAGGCGCTCAAGAGCCCGGACGGCGCCCCCTCGCCGGCGCTGGCCCGCGTCGAGCGACGGCTCGGCGAGGGCCCGACGCTCAAGGACGGGGTCGAGGCCTGGCTCTTGCGCACGCCGATCGCGGGCTTTGAGCCCGGCGACCCCGGCGACGAGGCCGCCGTCGAGGCCTTCCTCGGCGCGTACCTGGACGCGCTCCAGCGCGCCTCCGGCCAGGCCGTGCAGCGCATCGTCGCGGCGCGCGCGGGCCGCCCCGAGACGGTCGCCCGCCGCCACCAGGAGGAGGTCGAGGCGGCGCGCGCCTTCTTCCTCGACGCCGACCCGCGCCGCCGGCGCATCCGGGCGGCCATCCTCTTCATCGAGTCCTACCGCGAGTTGCCGCTGCTCTCCTGGCCGCGCGAGGTGCTCCAGGCGCTGCTCGCCTTCGACCAGGCGCTGGTGATCTGGCGCCAGCGCCACGCGCGCATGGTCGAGCGGGTGATCGGCCGGCGGGTGGGAACCGGCGGGAGCAGCGGGGTCGAGTACCTCGACCAAAGCGCCAACGCCTACCGCATCTTCGGCGACCTGTGGGCCGTGCGCACGGTGCTGGTCGGCCGGGAGTGGCTCCCGCCGCTCGCCGACCCCCGGCCCTACGGCTTCGCCCGCGACCTCTAGTCGCCCGCGCCGCCCCGAGGGGCGGCTAGCGCCCCCGCGCGGGCCCCGGGGCGCGGCGGCTCGGCGGGGACGGCTTGTCGGAAGGGCCCTGGCAGGTGCGCAGCAGCAGGAAGACCACGCCGATCCAGAAGAGGAGGCCGAGCACCTGGCTTCCGGACTTGGCGGTGCGCAGGCGCGGGGGCCGGGAGGGGCTGCGCCAGCCCGAGGGAGTCGGCGCCGGGGGCGCCGAGGTCTGCACGGCCGGGGCGGGGGGCGCCAGCGCCACGGGCAGCGGCCCGGGCGGCGGGGGGGGCGGCGGCGGGGGCGGCAGGCCCGGGGACGCGCGGCGCCCGCGGTCGACCCCGCGCAGGTGGCCGCGCTGGCGTTCGCGCCGGGCGTCGCGCTCCCGCCCCTCCTTGGCGTCGCGCGCGCCCTGCGCCCCGAGGGGATAGGTCGAAACCGCGCGCGGCGCCGCGGCCGTCGCGACCTCGGGGGTGGCAAGGCGGGGGGCCACCTCGGGGGGCAGGCCGTGTGCGGCCCTGGATCGCCGGGCGGCCGGCCGGGCCCGCCACTCGGAAAGGCGCCGGTCCAGCAGCGCGCCGACGGCCGCGGCCTGGTCCGGCGTGTCGCGCGTGAGGTAGGGCGAGCCCCCCGGGCGGACGAACTCCGCGCAATAGTCCTCGAAGTAACGCCCCGGGGCGAGGTAGTCGGCCGCAAAGGCCCGCCCCTCGGCGTTGAAGTCCGCCGCCGCGAGCCGACCCTCGCAGCAGTGCAGGACGTAGTCGCGCCCGCTCCACCACCCGCGGCGGACCTTGTCAAGGTCCTCGGCCCGGTCGCGGGTGTGGCGTTCGGAGAGCAGGTCGGCGCCCAGCGCCCAGGCCAGGAAGTGCCCGAGGTGGGTGGCCGCCGCCGCCCGCGAGACGTCGCCGGGCAGGCGCGGAAGGTGCAGGGCGGCGTCGTCGTAGAGCGTCATCGGCTCCCCGGGGGTTGTCCCGAGGATACCTCCCCACCGGATCCCGCGGGGCGGGCCCACCGAAGGCCGCGCGGTTGGCCGCCCTGGCCATCCGGGGATAGGCTGGCCTCGGCCAGGGCCCCCGGGAGCAAGCCATGCACCATCGCCGCATGTTCCAAGCCGCGTGTACGCTCGCCGTCCTGGTGCTGGGTTCGGCCTGCGGCGGGGGCGGCGACAGTTACGTGTCCGGCCCGCCGGCGGACGTGCAGGCGCTCGGCGACCAGCCCAGCGCGCCCCGCGGGCTGGACCACGCCCAGATCGCCTCCGGGGCGCTGGCCCTCACCGAGGTGCTCGCGGCGGGCGAGCGGCTCTTTGCCGCCCCCTTCAACACGCTGGACGGGGCCGGGCGCCCCGAGACCCGCGGGACGGGCACCCCGCGCGACCGGGAGGTGGCCCCGCGCAACTTCAACCGCCTCTCCGCCCCGGACGCCAACGCCTGCGCCGGTTGCCACAACCTGCCGCGCCTGGGCGGGGGCGGCGACAACGTGGCCAACGTGTTCGTGCTGGCCCAGCGCCTGCCCTTCCTCAACTTCGACGGGGGCGCCGGGGACGACTTCACGGTCCACACGCTTTCGGGCGTGGCCAACGAGCGCAACACGCTGGGCATGTTCGGCGCGGGCTTCGTCGAACTGCTGGCCCGCGAGATGACCGCGGCGCTCCTTGCGATCCGGGACGAGGCGCTCGCGGCCGCCCAGGCCGGCGGCGGCGCGGTGACGCGCGCGCTCCAGGCCAAGGGCGTCTCGTTCGGGACGATCACGGCCTTCCCGGACGGCACGCTCCAGACCGACGGCGTTCAGGGCGTGGACCGCGACCTCGTCGTCAAGCCCTTCCACCAGAAGGGCGTGGTGGTCTCGCTGCGCGAGTTCACCAACAACGCCATGAACCACCACCACGGGATGCAGTCCGCCGAGCGCTTCGGCGCGGGCACCGACCCCGACGCCGACGGCATGACCGACGAACTCTCCGTGGGCGACATCACCGCGCTCACGCTCTTCCAGGCCACCCTGCCGGCGCCCGGGCGGGTGATGCCCGGCGGCAGCGCGGCGGCGCTGGCCGAGGTGGCCCGGGGCGAGCAGCTCTTTGCGAGCCTGGGCTGCGCCACCTGCCACGTGCCCGAGCTCACGCTCGCCTCCCCGGTGTTCAGCGAGCCCAACCCCTACAACCCCCCGGGCAACCTGCGCCCGGGCGAGGCGGGCGCCCCCATCCTCGTGGACCTCACCCAGGCCGGCCCCGGGCCGCAACTTCCGCGCGAGCCCGACGGCACGGTGCGCGTGCCGGCCTACACCGACCTCAAGCGCCACGACATGGGCCCGGGCCTGGACAACGAGGCGCTCGTCCAGGGCGGGGTGCCCACGCGGCACTTCCTCACGAAGAAGCTCTGGGGCATGGCGAGCGAGCCCCCCTTCCTGCACCACGGCCGCGCCACCACCCTCTCGGAAGCCGTGCTCCTGCACGGCGGCGAGGCGCAGGCCGCCCGCGACGCCTTCGCGGCGGCGCCCGCGGCGGACCGGGACGCGGTGATCGCCTTCCTGAAGACCCTCCAGGTGCTGCCCCCCGACGCGCCCGCGCGCGTGGCGACCGGCCCGTTCTCCGGCACGCTGGGCGACGAGCCCGCGCTCGCGGACGGCCACGTGAGCCAGGCGGCGATCGAGGCGGGCCTCCTCACCCCCGCCCAACTCTTCGAACTCGGCCGCAAGGTGTTCTCGGCCAACTTCAACACGCTGGACGGCGCCGGCCGCCCCGAGTCCACCGGCACGGGCGCCCCGCGCCCCCGGCGCGAGGCGCCGGAGAACTTCAACCGCCTGTCGGGCCCGGACGCCAACTCGTGCGCCGGCTGCCACAACGTGCCGCGCGTGGGCGGCGGCGGCGACAACGTGGCCAACGTGTTCGTCCTGGCCCAGGCGCTGCCGTTCCTTAACTTCGACGGCGGGGCCGGCGACGGCTTCGAAGACCACGACCTCCTCACCGTGGCCAACGAGCGCAACACGCTCGGCATGTTCGGGGCCGGGTTCATCGAACTGCTCGCCCGCGAGATGACCCGCGACCTTCGCGCCCAGCGCGACCAGGCGCTGGCCGAGGCGCTGGCGACGGGCCAGCCCCGGACGGTGGCCCTGGCGACCAAGGGCGTCGCCTTCGGCACGCTCACCGCCCGCCCCGACCAGACCCTCGACCTCTCGGGCCTTCAGGGGGTGGACGCCGACCTGGGGGTCAAGCCCTTCCACCAGAAGGGCGTGGTGGTCTCGCTGCGCGAGTTCACGAACAACGCCATGAACCACCACCACGGAATCCAGTCCCGCGAGCGTTTCGGGGCCGGCGCGGACCCCGACGCCGACGGCGTGACCGACGAACTCTCCGAGGGCGACGTCACGGCGGCCACCCTCTTCCAGGCGCTGCTCCCGGTCCCCGGCCGGATCCTGCCGCTCGACGCGGCCCTGCGCCGCGGCGTGGAGCGCGGCGAGGTGCTCTTTGCGCAGGTGGGCTGCGCGGAGTGCCACCGCCCGACCCTCGTGCTGGACGACCCGGTGTTCACCGAGCCCTCGCCCCTCAACCCCCCGGGCAACCTGCGGCCGGAGGACGTGACCCAGGTCTACGCCGTGGACCTCACGCTCCACGGCCCCGGGCCGCGGCTTTCGCGCCGGGCCGACGGCAAGGTCGAGGTGCCGGCGTTTACCGACCTCAAGCGCCACGACATGGGGCCGGACCTGGCCGAACCCAAGGTCCAGGGCGGGGTCCCCGGCCGCTTCTTCCTCACGAAGAAGCTCTGGGGCGCCGCCAACGAGCCCCCCTTCATGCACCACGGCCGGGCGCTCACGCTGGACGAGGCGATCCGGATGCACGGCGGCGAAGGGGCCGCCGCCCGCGCCGCCTACGTCGCGCTCTCCGCCCTGGACCGCCGCTGCCTGGTCGACTTCCTGCGCACGCTCGAGGTGATGCCCGAAGACGGCCCGCTGGTGGACGTGCGATAGGGAGGTCCTTCGATGCGCCAACTCGTGTGGCTGCTCTGCCTTGCGACCGCGGCCGGGCTCCTGGCCCCCCGCCTGCGGGCCGATCCCCCGCCGCTCTCGTTGGCCGTCGCCGAGGAGCCGCTGGCCGAACTCACGAGCACGCCCCGCGGCCTTACGTTCAGCGCGGACGGCCTGCACCTGGCCTGGCTCACGTACGGCGAGGCGGGCCATGCGGTGTGGCACGACGGCACGCGCGTGCTCGAACGCCCCGACCTGGTGGAGGGCTCGCTGCGCCTTTCGCCCGACGGCTCGACGACCGCGATCGTGGAGCGCCAGGGCGGCGCGGCGCGCGTGTTCGTCGGCGCCACGCCCGGCGCCCCCTACGCCGAGGTCGCGATCGAGAGCCTGCGCTTTGCGGCCGACGGCCGCATCACCTACGTGGCCCGCAAGGAGGGCGCCTGGCACGCCGTGTTCGGCACGGCCGAGCAGCCCCCCTACCCCGAGGTCCACCCCCAGAGCCTGCGCCTGGGCACGAAGGGGCACGCCTACGCCGTGATGGGCCACGGCGGCGCCCGCCCGGGCTACGCCGTCGTGCACGGCGCGACGGCCATCCCGGCTTACGAGGCCTTCGGCCCCCAGAGCCTGTGCTTGAGCGCCGACGGGACGACGGTGGCCTTCGCCCGCAAGCGCGAGGGCCGCTGGGAGGTGGTGTTCGGCGCCGAGGTGCACCCCGCCTACGACCGCGTGGGGCTGGACAGCCTGCGCCTTTCGGCCGACGGCAGGCGCCTGGCCTACTGGGCCGGCACGGGCCCCAAGCCCCACTGGGTCGTGGACGGCAAGGCCCACGGGCCCTTTGATCTGGTGGGCCAGGACGGCCTGGCCTTCAGCCCCGACGCCCGCCGCGTGGCCTACGCCGCCCAGGTGGGCGACCGCTGGCGCGTGTTCCTCGACCACGTCCCCTACGAACGGGAGTTCGAGGCCGTCGGGGTGGGCACCCTGCGCTTCAGCCCGGACGGCGCCCACCTGTGCTTTGCCGCCACGGTCGAGGGCCGCTGGACGATCGTGCACGACGGCGTGCCGGGCCACCTCCACGACCACCTCGCCAAGGAAGGCGCCTTCTTCAGCGCCGACGGCAAGCACGTGGCCTACGCCGCCCGGCACGAGGACCGCTGGCAGGTGTTCCGGGACGGCGAGCCCGGCCCGCCGGTGGACCAGGTGGGCTCGGCGCCGGTGCTCTCGCCCGACGGGGCGTTCGTGGCCTACACGGCGCTGCGCGAGGGCACGCCGGGCGTCTGCGTCAACGAGGCCTTTGCCCCCCTGCTGCTGATGCCGGACAGCCGTCCCGTCTTCACCGGCCCCCGCACGCTTCGGATCCTCGGCGCGCGCGCGACCGACGCCGGCGCCACCCTGGTGCGCTTCACCGTCACGATCCAGGGACGGTGACGGGCCTCAAGGCGCATCACACGTCTCCTTCAACCGTCGCCAACCGATGGTTGCGCACCTGGTGCCCCACGAGTTGGGGCGCGACCATCCAGCGCCGGGCCACGCGGAGCACTTCAAGATCTGACACCCCCTGGGCCCCGCCCAGGTCCCGGCGGAGCGACTCCACGGGTAGCAGCCATTCCGCTGCAAAGGCGTTTGCCTCGCTCAGGGCGCGGTGGGCGCTGATGTTCCCGATCCGGGCGAAGCTCGAGGCCGGATCGCCCTCGTACAGCAGGGCGTAGAGTTCCCGGGCGAGGCGAAACGCCCGCCCGGCCCGCCCGCAGCGGCGCGTAATGACCACCAGGGGCGCGCGCTGCGCGGCCCAGGCCACGACGCCGTCCAGCACAGGATCCTCCAGGCGGCGGGTACGCACGCGCTGACCACCGTTGCCGACCAGCGTGTCCACCAAACGCTCCACGTGCCGAGCGGGCGGATCCCCATCCGAAACGAAGCCACGAAGGGCGCCTTTCAGGTGCGCTCGCAGCGCCTGCGCCCGGCGCCAGCCCACTTCCCACGGGGGCACCAAGCGGGACGGACCGCCTTCCGCATCTCCCAATTCCTCGCGCAGCCGTCCCAATACCCGCGGAAACGCTTCGCCTTCCTCGCACGCCCTCCACCACCGTCGGGCCGCCTGGCAGTCCACGGCGAGGAAATGCGGATCGGCCGCGTCGAGCAGCGCTTCGGTGATCGGGTCACAGGGGGCGGAGGCCAGAGAATCCACGAGCCGATCCAGGCCAGCGTCCACCTCCTCGGGCGACAGCCCGAGGCGCGCCACGATCTCACGCCGCCGCCGCTCGGCATCGGACAGCCCATAGAAGTGCTCAAACGCCGCGACGAACTCGTGGGCGCGCGGGTCGTCCAGCCCGGCCAGCCGTCCGACGAGGGTTTTCAGCAGACGGACCAGAATGTCTCGAGCCGCCGCGGGGGGCAGGAGCACCTCCCCCTCGGATAGGAAGCGGACGGATCCGGGAGGAAGCGGACCGGGATCCGGACGCCACCCGAACACGACTCGCTCTCGGTGGGGGACCGTGAGCAAGTCGGGGAAGGCCATGCCCTCCCGTCCGCTACGCCAAGCGTGGCGGGCTCGCCAACGCCGCTGGGTAGTGGGCTGCGGCCCGGGCTCGCGCCGTTCCGCCAGGAGGTACGGCCAACAACGCAGGATCCACTCCCCCATGGGCAGGAGGGAGCCGTAGACCGAGGGCCGTACCGCCTCCGCCGCCGTGGGATCAGCGCACTCCGTGATCGCGGAGCCATCCCGGGCGCCGTTGCGAAGGACAAATCGAGCCCACGTGCGGCGCAGCGCGGAATCGGATACGCCGGGCGCATCCAACCACTCGATCTCAAAGTTCAATCCAAGTCCCATAGCGCCTCATACACACCCGGCGGCATCTGATCGTCGACATCCTCCGGCGTGATGGGCCATGCCTTGTACTGGCCCAGGGTGCGATTCGTCAGGCGCGCGCAGAAGTGGATGCGACGAGGCGGATCTCCGGCATCGAGCCAACCCCATACCTTGCGCGGGTACTGCGTGCCGGGCTCGTGAAAGCACCAGCCACGCCCAATGGCGTCAGCGATGGCGCGCGCGAGCCGCTCCACGAGAACGGCATCCATCGCGAGGTCGCCCGGGCAAGGCGTCGCGTCCGAACGCAGGGCGCCCTGACTCCCCCGCCAGGGATACCGCTTGTGCTCCGGGCTGCCGACGTACTCCACCATGTCCTGCACCGCACCTCGCGCGTGGGCCGGGCCGCACGGCCGGCGCTCCCGGCGGGCCCTGAAAGGATACCAGGGCGCGTACACGGTGGAATGCTTCGACCCCGCGGAGTTCGCCGAGCCCTTCTGCCCCCCCGCTACCCGGCGGCGTAGCCGGAGGGGTTCTCGCGCTGGAAGCGCCAGGCGTCGGCGCACATGGCGCGAAGGTCGCGCCGGGCCCGCCAGCCAAGCACCTGGGCCGCGCGCCCGCAGTCGGCGTAGAGCACCGCCACGTCGCCTGCGCGGCGGCCCTCGACGCGGGTCGGGATGGGCCGCCCCGCCGCTCGCTCGAACTCCGCCACCACCTCCCGCACGCTGTGCCCGCGGCCGGTGCCGAGGTTGAGCGCCGGCGCGCGGCCCCCGCCCCCCTCGAGCGCCCCGAGCGCGGCCACGTGCGCCTCGGCCAGGTCCATCACGTGCAGGTAGTCGCGCACGCAGGTGCCGTCGGGCGTGGGCCAGTCCGCGCCGAACACCGGCAGCCACGGCCGCCGCCCCACCGCGACCTGGCTCACGAAGGGCATCAGGTTGTCGGGCGTGCCGCGCGGGTCCTCGCCGAGCCGACCGCTGGGGTGCGCGCCCACCGGGTTGAAGTAGCGCAGCAGGAGCGCCGCCAGGCGGCCCCCGGCCGCGCAGGCGTCCTCGATCAGGAGCTCGCAGGCGTGCTTGGTGTGGCCGTAGGGGTTCACGGCCCCGCGCGGGGCGTCCTCGGCGATCGGCACGCGCGCGGGGACGCCGTACACGGTGGCCGAGGAACTGAACACCAGGCGCTCGACGCCGGCCTGCTGCATCGCCCGCAGCACCGCCACGGTGCCCCCCACGTTGTTGTCGAAATACTCCAGCGGCTCGCGCACGCTGCGCGCCACCGCCTTGAGCGCCGCGAAGTGGATCACGGCCTCGGCCCGGTGCTCGCGCAGGGCGCGCTCGAGGGCGGCCGCGTCGCGCACGTCGGCCACCACCAGCGGGATCGCGCGCCCGCCAAGGCCGGCCGCCCGCTCGACGGCGCGGGCCGAGGCATTGACAAGGTTGTCCAGCGCCACGGGCGCGTGGCCGGCCTCGGCCAGCGCGACCAGGGTGTGGCTGCCCAGGAAGCCGGCCCCACCCAGCACCAGCACGCGCATCCCGGCTCCCTTCAGCGGCGCCGGGGCAGGAAGCCCCGCAGCCCGCGGCGCAACGCCGCCAGGTCCTCCGCCGCGGGCACGGCCCGGGCCAGTTCCTCTTCGAAGAGCCGCGCGAAGCGCCGCCGCGCGCGGTGCTTGAGCACGGCCAGCGGCCCGGGCGCAAGGCCCAGGCGGGCGCCCAGGTCCGGGCTCTGCTGCCCGTCGGTTGCGATCAGGTCGGCGATCACCTCGCGGTCGCGCGGGTGGGCCCGCCCCAGGCGCCCAAGCGCGCGGTCCACGGCGACGCCCACCCAGCCGCGGTAGAAGGCGTCGAGTCCCGCGCCGTCGGGCGCCTCGGGCGCCCCGGCCGTGGCGGGCGCCGCGGGCGCGGCCCCCGCGCCCGGCGCGTCGCCCAGGGCGAGGTCGATCGACACGCAGCCGGCCGCGGGCCGGCGCCGCCGCGCCCCCTCGCGGCGCAGCACGCCCAGCGCAAAGCGCCGGACCAGGGTGAGCAGGTAGGCGCCGACGCCCCCCCGCGCGGGGTCGACCCGCTCGAGCCAGCCCTTCTCCAGGCACGCCGCCAGGAAGGCCTGGACCACGTCGCCGGGGTCGTGGACCGCGACGACCTCGCGGGGCGCCCGCGCCCACACCCGGCGCACCTGCCGGCGCATGGGTTCGGTCCAGCGCGAAAGGAGGTGGGCCCAGTCGGCCTCCCAGTCCCGCGATCCGCGGCGCGGGGCCGCCTCGGCCGGGGGGGGCGGCCCGCGCTCCGGCGCGTGCTCGGGGGGGCGGGTCTTTGAACTGAGCGTAGACCGAGCGGATGCCGCTCTGAAAATCGGTTACACGAGCTTTGACGGTGATCGGAGTGCCTGGCAACGACTCTTTCGGAGTGACTACGGGCAGCTCTTCGAGAGTTGGGGGCGTCAG
>JAPKHB010000220.1 GCA_026647295.1 Planctomycetota bacterium
TATCAGGAACTGCCGATTTCGACGCAGTCTCAATATGCCGGCGCGGATGGTATGCAGAAATTGGCTGAAGCGTTGATCGAGCGCCTGTTGCTTGTTAGAGCGTGGCCATCTGGCCGTCGGGGTCGCTCGCCACCGGAAAGTCCCAGCCCCGCTCGCGCATCACGCCCGCCACCTCGGCCGTCGAGTAGCCGTGCACCACGGTGACCACCTGGAGCCCGGAGCGCCCGTACTGGTCGTAGAGCTCCTGCACGCGGGGCATCTCGCGCTTGCAGTGCGGGCAGTCGCGCAGCCAGAAGGCCAGGAGCACGACCTGCCGGCCCCGCAGGGACGCGAGCGTGGTGCCCGGCGCGAGCCCCAGCGCCGCGTCGGCGAAGGTGAGGTCGGGGGCGACCCGCCCGTTGAGGTCGCGCCACTGCCCCGCGGCCAGCGCCGGCGGGGAGGCGCCGACGACCGCCAGACACAGGAGGGCGGCGACGAACGCCGGGGCGCCCCGGCCTTGCGCCCCGACGCGGGCACGGGGCCGGTGGCCAAGGCAAGGGCGCGGGGTCGAGGTCACGGGGGCGCCTCCAGTGGGGTTGGGCGCCCCGGTCCGGGGGGCGTGGCCCAAGCGACCTGGATTGTAGCCCGCCGGGGGATCAGGCCCCCGGCGGGCGCGGAGCCAGGCGCATGCGCCGCCAGACGTGGGGGTGGAAGAGGGCGAGCACGGTCACGATCTCGAGCCGCCCGAGCCACATGGCGATCGAGAGCAGGACCGTGCTCCCGTCGGAAAAGTGGGCGTAACTGCCCATCGGTCCGGCCCGCCCGAAGGCCGGCCCGATGTTCCCGACGCAGGCCAGGCTGGCCGACAAGGCCTCCTCGAGGCTCGTGGCGGGCTCCAGCACGGCGAGCGCGAGGCCCACCGCCAGCGTGAGGACGCCGTAGAGCAGGAACAGCGTCACGACGGCGCGCAGGACCGCGGGCGGGACCCCCGCCGCCTTGTAGCGCACCGTCTGCACCGCCCGGGGGTGGAGAACCTGGCGGATCTCGCGGCGCAGGAACTTGAAGACGAGCAGGGTCCGCACCACCTTCGGCCCGCCCCCGGCCGACCCGGCGCAGGCGCCGAGCACCATGGCCGCGACCAGGAGCGCCTGGGCCGCGTCGGACCACAGGTTGAAGTCGGTGCTGGCGTAGCCGGTGCTGGAGGCGAGGCTGACCACCTGGAACGCCCCCGCGCGCAGCGCCTCGCCCCCGGCGAGCCCCTCGCGCGCCATGAGCACGGCCCACAGTCCCAGGGTGAGCAGCACGAGGCCGCCCAGGTAGGTGAGGAACTCCCCGTCGCGCAGCAGGTGCCGGGGGCCGCGCGTGAGGGCCCGCCACTGGAGCGTGTAGCTCGTGCCGGCCAGGAGCATGAACACCACGAGGACCCACTCCGCGCCCGGGTTGGCGAACTCCTCGATCGAGCGCGCCCGGGGGGAGAACCCGCCCGCGCTCAGGGTCGTCAGGGCGTGCACCAGCGCGTCGAAGGGCCCGAGCCCGCACGCCAGCAGCAGCGTCCCGAGCAGGGCGGTCAAGCCGCCGTAGAGCACCCACAATCGCCAGGCGGCGTCGCGGATCTTGGGGCTGATGCCCTCGGCGGGCGCCGTGGAGGCCTCCGCGAAGAAGATCTGCCGCCCGGCGATGCCGAGCTGGGGCAGCACCACGATGAAGAGGGCGATCACGCCCAGGCCCCCGAACCACTGGGTCATCGCCCGCCACAGGAACAGGGCGTCGCCGTGCGCGCCGAAGTCGGTGAGCACCGTGGCCCCCGTCGTCGTCAGGCCGCTCATCCCCTCGAAGAAGGCGTCGGCCGGGCGCAGGCCCTCCAGCGCGTAGGGCAGGGCGCTGAACAGGGCCACGAGCAGCCAGGTCCCGGCCACGATGGCCAGCGCCTCGGCGCGCCACAGGTGCGCAGGCACCGCGCCGGTACGCGCCAGCAGCGCCCCCGTCAGCGCCGTGGCGGCCAGGGCCAGCGCGAAGCTCTGCGCCAACCCGACGTCACCCTGGGCCAGGGCGAGGGCGAGCGGCCCGAGGAAGGCCAGGCTGTACCAGCGCAGGAGGCTGCCCGAGACCCGCAGGACGGCCGTGAGGCGCATGTCAGCCGCGCGCGCCGGCGCCGGCGTCGCCGGCGCCGGCCAGGTCCTTGAGGCCCTTGAGGAAGAAGGCGCGGGCCGCGTCCTCCTCCTCGCGCATGCAGAAGACGAGGATCCGGTCGCCGCCCCGGACGGCGTCGCCGCCCCGCGGGATCAGCACGCGGCCCTGGCGCAGGATGGCGCCGATGATGCCCTGGAGCCCGGTCTTCATGCGCGCGAGCGGGATCTCCGGCAGGTCCTCCGGCAGAGCGAGCTCGAGGACCTCGGCCTCGCCGTGCTCGAGTTCCGCGAGCAGTTCCTGGCGCCGGGCGCCCAGGTGGGCCAGCACGGCCCGCACGGCCGCGCCCCGCGCCGAGCGCACGACGTCGATCCCCACCCGCTCGAAGAGGCGCTCGTTGGGCAGGCTGTCGGCCCGCGTGATGATCCGCTTCACGCCAAGGCTCTTGGCCAGGAGCGACACCAGGAGGTTCGTCTCGTCGCTGCGTGTGACCGCGACCAGCACGCTCGCCTCGGGGACCTGCTCCTGCTCGAGCAGGTCCGGGTCGGCGCCGTCCCCGTGCAGCACGAGGCCGCGCAGCACGCCCGAGAGGCGCTCGCAGCGGGCCCGGTCGGTCTCGATGACCTTCACGTCCCACCCGGCGTCCTCGAGACCCTTGGCCACGGCGAGGCCCACCCCGCCGCCCCCCACCACGATCGCCTCCTGGGACTCACGCTCGAAGCGGTCCGCCCGCAGGTAGCGCGTGAGCAGGTGGTTGATGCCGGCCATGGTCCCCATGGCGGTCAACTTGTCGCCCGGCCGGAACACCGTGTCGCCCTTGGGGATCAGGGCCTGGTCGCCCCGGCGGGCCATCACCAGCACCACGCCCGGGGGCAACCCGACCACCTTGAGCGGGCCGGCCGTGAGGCGCGCGCCCTCCTGCACGGCGCTGCGCAGCAGGTGCACGCGCCCTCCGGCGAACACCTCGACGTCGAGCGCGCCGGGCACGGCCACGATGCGCAGGATCTCCTCGGCGAGCTGGTGGGCGGGCAGGACCACCTCGTCGATGCCCAGCGACTCGGCGAGCAGGGTGCCGTCCTCCCCCCCCATGCGCACGTCCGGGCGCAGGAGGAAGCACACGCTGCGGGCGGCGCCCAGCCGCTTGGCAGCCACGCAGGCCACCAGGTTGCGCTCGTCCTCGGCCGAGCAGCCCACGAAGAGCTGCGCCTCGGCCACGCCCGCCCGGCGCAGCACCTGCGTCGCCGTCGGCGAGCCGACCACCACCTGGGCGTCCATCCGCGTGACGCGGCCCTGCTGCGCGGTCTCCTCGTCGCAGATCAGCGTCACCTGGTGCTCGTGCATCAGGGACTCGACGAGGCGGAAGGCGACCTCGTCCTGCCCCCCGATCAGGATGCGCATGCTCGCGGGACCTCCGCCCGCGAGTCTACCGGGCGGGCCGTCCGGTCCGGCGGGCCCTTCGGTCAGGCCGGCGCCCGCTCCGCGGCGGCCAGCGCCCGCCGGGTCGCCTCGGCCACCCGCTCGGGCGTGAGGCCAAAGTGCTCCATGAGCCGCGGGCCGGGGCCCGAGGCGCCGAAGCGGTCCAGGGCGACGATGGCCCCGCGCGGGCCGACCCAGCGGTGCCAGCCCAGGGAGGCCCCGGCCTCGACCGCGACGCGCACCGTCGCCCCGCCCATCAGGGCCTCGCGCTCGGCCTCGGCGAGGGCCTCGAAGCGCTCCCAGCAGGGCAGCGAGAGGACGCGGGCCACGACGCCCTCGCCGCGCAGGCGCTCGGCGGCCGCCAGGGCCACGGCGACCTCGGACCCCGTGGCCAGCAGGACCACGTCGGGCCGGGGCGCGCCCTCGAGCAGCACGTACCCGCCGCGCGCCAGGCCCTCGGCCGGGCCCAGCCGCGCGCGGTCGAGCGTCGGCAGCGCCTGGCGGCTAAGGCACAAGGCCACCGGGCCGGGGGACTCCAGCGCCAGCCGCCACGCCTCCACCGTCTCGGCCGCGTCCGCCGGCCGCACGACCGTAAGGCCCGGGATGGCGCGGAGCGAGGCGAGGTGCTCCACGGGCTGGTGGGTCGGCCCGTCCTCGCCCACCCCGATCGAGTCGTGCGTGAACACGTAGATCACCGGCAGGCGCATCAGCGCCGCGAGGCGGATCGCGGGCCGCATGTAGTCGCTGAAGATCAGGAAGGTCGCGCCGTAGGGGCGCAGGCCGCCGTGCAGGGCGAGGCCGTTCAGCACCGCCCCCATCGCGTGCTCGCGCACGCCGAAGTGCAGCGTGCGCCCGGCGTACGCGCCCCGGCGCACGTCGTCGGCCCCGGGGATCGTGGTGTTGTTGCTCCCCGCCAGGTCGGCCGAGCCCCCGACCAGTTCCGGCAGGTGCGGCGCGAGGGCGGCCAGCACCGCCCCGGAGGCCTGGCGGGTGGCCAGCGCCCGCCCCGGCTCAAAGCGCGGCAGCGCGTCCTGCCAGCCCGCCGGCAACTCGCCCCGCCAGGCCCGCTCGAGTTCGGCGGCCGCCGCCGGGTGCGCGGCCCGGTAGGCCTCGAAGCGCCGCTCCCAGTCGCGGCGCGCGGCGCCGCCGCGGCGTCCGGCCGCCAGCATGTGGGCCCCCACGTCCTCGGGGACGAGGAACTCGGCGTCCTCGGGCCAGCCCAGCGCGCGCTTGGTCGCGCGCACCTCCGCGGCGCCGAGCGGCGCCCCGTGGGCGGCGCTGGTCCCGACCTTGCCGGGGCTGCCCTCGGCGATGCGCGTGCGGCAGATCACCAGGGTCGGCCGGTCGGGTTCCGCCATGGCCTCGCGCGCCGACCGCGCGTAGTCGCCCGGCGCCGCGCCCATCCCGACGCGCAGCACCTGCCAGCCGCACGCCGCAAAGCGTGCGCCCACGTCCTCGGAGAAGGCCAGGTCGGTCGCGCCGTCGATGGTGATCCGGTTGTCGTCCCAGAACACGGTCAGGCGGCCGAGCCCGAGGTGTCCGGCGAGGCTCACCGCCTCGGCGCACACGCCCTCCATCAGGTCCCCGTCGCTGGCGATCGCCCACGTGCGGTGGTCCACGACCACGTGCCCCGGCCGGTTGTAGCGCGCGGCCAGCAGCCGCTCGGCGAGCGCGAGGCCCACCGCGTTGCCCACGCCCTGGCCCAGCGGGCCGGTCGTCGTCTCGACCCCCGGCACCTCGCCGCGCTCGGGGTGGCCTGCGGCCGGGCTGCCCAATTGGCGGAAGGCCCGCAGGTCCTCGAGCGAGAGCGGATAGCCGGTCAGGTGCAGCACGCCGTACAGCAGCATGCTGGCGTGCCCGCACGACAACACGAAGCGGTCCCGGTCGGGCCACGCGGGGTCCGCGCTGTCGTAGGAGAGGACCTCCGTCCAAAGGGCGTAGGCGAGCGGGGCCAACGCCATGGGGGTCCCGGGGTGGCCCGAGCGCGCGCGCTCCACCGCGTCCATCGCCAGCGTGCGCAGCGTGTCGATCGTGCGGCCCGCGATCCCGGGCACGGCAGGCGGTGCGGCGTCGGGTTCGCTATGCGCCACGGGGACTCCTTCGCGCAGGGCCTTGGGCTCGCCGGCGATCGTCATGGGAGGCCTCCCGGTCCGGGGGCGATCCTACCGGCGGCTACCGACCCTCGGCCGCGCCGTCCGCCCCGCCGCCCGTCACCGGCGGGTGCATGGGGGCGAAGGGCTTGCTGGACGAACGCTTGAGGAAGAGGAGGGCGAAGCAGGTCTGGGTGATGGCGCTCTCGGTGGCGTCGGCGGGCCGCACGGTGCCGTCGGCCTCCTTCCAGCCGCCGTGGGGTTGCTGGGCGGCCAGGAGGTGGCGGGCGCCCTCGCGGTACCAGTCCTGCCGGCCGAAGTGGCGCGCCCCCGTCCGGGCGCCGGCGCGCTCCAGGCCGTACAGGTAGTAGTAGTGCCACATGCTCGCCCCGCCCGGCGTCGGGTTCTCGGTGACGGTGAAGTTCTCGCCCAGCCAGGCCAGGCCGTCGAGCAGGCCCGCGTCGAGGCGCCGGCGCAACTCCGCGTCGAGCTTGCCCAGCGCCCAGAGCCGCTCCTTCACGATCGCCAGGCAGGTGACCCCGGCCGCCGTCATCGAGCCGGTGACCAACTGGTTCTCGCCCGGGAGGTAGCCCCAGCCCCGCGCGCGCGCCCGGGTCGCCTCGACGAAGCGCGGCGGCTGCTCCTCGCCCGGCTCCCAGGCCTCGTTCTCGATCCACACCGGCGCGTCCAGGCCGTCGGACTCCTGCAGGCCGAGCACGTGGCCGCCGGCGTTGCGCCAGGTCGCCTCCGGCACGGGGATCCCGCAGCGGGCCGCGGCGTCCAGCGCGAGCAGCGCGTACTGCGCGTTGCTCAAGTCGGTCTCGCCCTCCTCGGACTGGATGGGATTGCCCGGATAGCGCCAGCCCCCCCCCGCCCCCTGGGCCTTCACGATGAACTCGACCAGTTCCTCCATCCAGCGGCGGATGGAGGCGGGATAGGTGCACTTGAGGCCCTTGGGCGGGAGCACGTTGCCGTAGCGGTCCCGCTTC
>JAPKHB010000221.1 GCA_026647295.1 Planctomycetota bacterium
GCTGGACCTGGACGGCGACGGGCGCGACGAGGTGCTCCTGATCTACCGGGCCGGCCCGGGCGGCCGCGACCGCGCGCGCCTTTGGGCGCCGGGGCGTTAGCCCGGGCTCGGGCGCGTGGACCCGCGCCGGCGGGCGCCGGGCGCGGATCGCGGGGGCCCGGCGCCCCCGCGCGGGCATACTGGCCTGGGGGGGGGGCGCGCCGCGCCCCCCGGGCGGCGTCCAAGCCGGGGCGCCGCCGCGCCCCCCACCCCGGAGGAAGCGCCGTGCCGCCGACCGCGCCCGCCGACCGCGCCGCCGTCCCGCCCCGTCCTTCGGCCGAGCGGGGCATCGCCCTGCTCGTCGTCCTGCTGCTCACGCTCATCATCGTGCCCTTCGCGGCCGAGTTCGCCTACAAGATCAGCCTGGAGGCGATGACCGCCGAGAACGTGACGGCGCAACTCGCCATCGACAACGCCATCGCCGGCCAGTACGAGGTGTTCCTCGCGCGCCTGGGCCACGACGCGGTGGGCAACGAGTACGACTCGTACGACGACGCCTGGAACGACGAGTCCCTGCGCACGCGCACCGACTCGCACAACGAGGTCCAGCTCGAGAGCGTCGTCTTCGACGAACAGAGCAAGTTGAACGTGCGCATGCTGGCCCAGGGCAGCGAGGCCGAGAAGCAGATCTGGAAGGCGCGCTTCGTGCACGTGTTCCGCACGTTCCGCGAGGGGACCCGGTTCGACGCCGCCGGCCACGCCGAGGACCTGGTCGACGCGCTGTACCGCTGGCTCAACAACGCCGCGACGCGCGGCGACCTGCCGCGGCCCAAGATGGCCGACGACGCCCCGATGGCCGTGCTGGAGGAACTGCTCTTCGTCGACCCGCGCTTCCAGAAGGACGGCCTGCTGATCGACCGCCGCGACGGCGACGAGACCGCCCCGGGCCTGCACCGCTACCTCACCGTGTACGGCACGGGCCAGGTCAACCTCAACACGGCGCCCAAGATCGTGCTGGAGGCCTTCTTCCCGCTCGACCCCGACGTCGCCCAGCGGATCATCGACCGGCGCGAGGGCAACCGGGAGGAGCAGGAGGAACTGGCCGCCAGCGAGGAGGAGGCGGCGGCGGCCACGGGCGACCCCTTCACCGACGTGAACCAGGTGAGCGAGATCGACGGCGTGACGCCCAACCTGCTGCGCAACAACAACGTGGACTTGCAGCGGGACTTCACCGTGAGGAGCGACTCGTTCGTGATCCGCATCGCGGGCGAGAGCCGAAACGCGCGCCGCGAGGAACTCTACGCCGTGCA
Source organism: Planctomycetota bacterium (assembly GCA_026647295.1). Lineage (GTDB taxonomy): Bacteria > Planctomycetota > PLA2 > PLA2 > JAEUHO01 > JAPKHB01. The sequence continues at coordinate 1,290 of JAPKHB010000221.1, forward strand.
GCGCGTGCCCGGCTCCGAGCCCAACGCGCCGCTGGAGGGCTTCCGCCACCTGCTCGCCCAGGAGCGCACCGACCCGCTCGAGGCCGACCCCGAGGACGAAGAGATCCGCTGACTCGGGCGGGCGCGGCCCCGCGCGGGGCCGCGCGGCCGGCGTGCGGGCGGCGGAGGGCTCCGGCGCGCGGCTACGGGGCGCGCACGCCCCCCACGGCCCGCTCGATCGCCGTCCACAGCGCCGCCTCCCCGGCGACGATCTCCGTCTCGACGTCCAGCACCCAGGTGCCGGGCGGCAGCGCGGCCTGCTTGACGGCGTCCTTGCGGGTGAGCAGCAGCGCGCGGGCCCCCGCGGCGAGCGCGCGTTCGGCCAGTGCGGCCAGCGCCCCGGGCCGGGGCGCGGCGTGGTCGGCGAGCCGTTCGTGGCCGAGCACGCGGGCACCCAGGCCGCGCACGAAGTCCTCGAAGGCCCGCGGGTCGCCAAGGCCCGAGCAGAGGTGCAGCGGGGTGCCGATGAGGATCTCCGGCCCGGCCGGGCCCTCGGGCGTTTGGACGCTTACGGCGCGCGTGCGGGCCACGGCCACGGGGGCCGGCGTCCGGCCCGCGATCTCGCCCACCCGCGCCTTGAGCGCCGCAGCCGGGACCCGTTCTGCGCGCGTGAGCAGGACGGCGCCGGCGCGGGCCAGCGCGCGGCCGGGCGGCTCGCGCAGGCGCCCGGCCGGGAGCACATGCCCCCCGCCGAAGGGGTCGGCCGCGTCCAGGAGCACCAGGTCGAGGTCGCGGGCCAGGCGCCGGTGCTGGAACCCGTCGTCGAGCACCAGGACGTCCACGTCCGGGTGCAAGGCGAGCAACTCGCGCCCCGCCCGGTAGCGGTCGGCGTGCTGGCGCTGGGGCACGGCCTCGCCGAGTTGGTGGCGCAGGACGAGGCCCTCGTCGTTCAGCGCCTCGCCCGGGCGGGCGGGGCCGCCATAGCCCCGGGCAAGGATGCCCGGACGGCGGCCGCGCCCCAGCAGCCCGCGCACGAGCCAGGCCACCAGCGGCGTCTTGCCCGTTCCGCCGGCGACCAGGTTGCCCACGCAAAGGACCGGCACCGGGAGGCGCCGCACCCGCACGAGTCCCCAGTCGTAGAGCCGGTTGCGCAGGCTGACCACGCCGGCGTAGCCGAGCGCCAGGGGCCCGAGCAGGAGGCGGCACACGGCCCCGGGGCGCCCCGGCGGCGCGCGGGGAGGGTCCGGCACCATCGGCGCCAAGTGTACGCCGCGGGGGGTCGCGGACCTGCCGGCGCTTGGGCGGGTGGGCGCGTCACCGCGTCGGCGCTGCACCTGCGCGTCGGGCGGACCGGGCGGGGCTACCGCGGCAGGAAGATGCGGGCGCCGGGCGGGGGCTCGTCCGGGTTGCGGATCAGGGCGAGGTTGCTCGCCCAGATGTCGGGCCAGCGCTCCGAGGTGCGGTAGACGCGCTTACTCAAGGTGGAAAGGCGGTCGCCACGCTGGACGACGTACCAGTCACCGGGCTTGGGTGCGCCGCCCGCGGCCGCCGGGGTGGCGGGCGGGGCGCTCCCCGCGCCGCTGGCCGACGCCGGGCCGCGCGCGAGCGTGCGGGGGGGCATCACCAGGGCCTGGTTGAGCTGCAGGGCGCGCGGGTCGACGCCGGGGTTGAGCGCCATGATCTCGCCCTGGCGGCGCACGGTGCCGAGTTCACGCTCGGCGATCCCGCCGATGGTGTCGCCGGACTTGACCACGTACTCCCAGTTCGCCGTGTCGCCGGCGGCCTCGGGCGCGGGCGCGGGCGGGGTTGCCGGCGGCTGGGCCGGCTGGGCCGGTGGCTGGTCCGGCTTCACCCCCGCGCGGGGGGCGGGCTCTGCGGCCGGGTCCTTCTTGATGCCATCGATCAACTCGTCCCAGTTGATCCGCCCAGGGTCGGCCCCCGGCCGCGGCGCGGGCGGGCCCTCGCGGTCCCTGGCGCCCGCCTCGCCACCCGGGTTCGCCAGGCCCGGCCCGGCGGCGCCGTTGGCGCCCTCGCTCACCTGCGCGTCGGACGGATCCCCGGTCCAGGTGGCGATCGCCACGACGAGGATCATCACGATGATCACGACGATGACCAGGACCGACAGCTTCTCGAAGTTGCCCATGCGACCCTCCTGAACCGGAGGCCTCCTCGGCCCGGGGTGACGCCCCGGCGTCACCGGCCGCCGGACCTTGGAACCGCCGCGCCGCGGCGGGCCCTGGCACGCGGCCCCAAGGGACCCGACGCACCCGGCGCTGCCTCCAGCCGACGAAGATAGGCCCACGTGCACGGGCTGCAACCCTTGTTTCGCAACATCTGGTGGATTTTGTGCCCATCCCCCCCAAGGCCCGGTAGGCGGCCTGGCCCCCGGGATAGCCGTCGGGGGGTGGGCGGTGAGGGGCGGCCGGCGCCGCCTGGCCGCCGCGGGGCGCCGGGGGCGGGAGCCGGGCGCGAACCGGGCGCGGCCCCGGCGCCCTGGCGGGGCGCTCCGGGCGGTGCCCGCACCCCCACGCGCCGGCCGCGTGGGTGGCGCGCGCCGTGCTAGGCTCGGCTCGGCGCCCGGCCGCCCTGTGGCGCCCCGGCCCCGCCGCGGAGATGCGCATGCCCGTCCGCCCCCTTGCTTCGAAGTGCCTGTTCCTCGCGTTGCTGCTGGGCACCGGCTGGCTGCTGGGAAACCCGGCGTGCGGCGACGAACCGCCGGCGCCGCCCGTGGCCTCCGAGGGCGAGGGCGAGCCCGAGGGCACCCCCGGGCCGGTCGATCCGCCCAAGCCCCCGGGCGTCGGCCGCCAGGTCCGGCGCGGCCCGGCCGGCACGGTGCTGGTGGCGGGCGGCGTCGCGAAGGTGGGGACGCCGGCCAAGGAGGTGAGCGAGCTCGTGGCCGGGCGGCCGCCGGAGCACCGGCGGCTCTTCCTCTTCGAGTCGCCGGCGCATTGGCGCCCGCTGCGCCCCTACTACCTCCAGCGCTACGAGGTGACCAACGCGCAGTACCTGCGCTTCCTCGAGGACCACACCACGAGCTACGACACCTCCCAGGGGACGCTCGCCAACCTCAACGAGATCGCCGCCCACCTGGTCCGGTTGACGGCGGACGAGGCCAAGGCCAAGCGCCAGGTCGTGTGGCGCCAGCTCCTGGAGAGCAACCGGGAGGCGATCGAGGCGGCGTTCCAGCCCGACAAGTGGGCGCAACTGGTCGCCAACCCCGACACGCTGCGCTACGAGCCGCTGCCGCGCGGGATCGTGCTGCGCTTCTACTCGATCCGTCCGCCGGACAACTGGCCGTCTATGCGCCCGCCCGAAGACCAACTCGACCACCCCGTGCGCTTCGTCTCCTACGACGAGGCCGAGCGCATGGCGGAGTGGGCCGGGATGAGCCTGCCGAGCGAGTTCCAGTGGGAGTGGGCGTTTCGGGGCCCGGAGAGCCCGGTGTTCCCGTGGGGCAACCACTTCCCGGGCGACGCCAGCCTGGCCAACTGGGGCGGCAAGGTCGTGGACAAGGCCTTCAACACGGCAACGCTGCCGGTGGACGCCCGCCCCGAAGGAGCCTCCTGGGTGGGCGCCGAGCAGGGCTGCGGCAACGTGGCGGAGTGGACCCGTTCGTGGTTCCTGAACTACCCCGGCAACACGAGCACCGACCCGATGCTCGGCCACTGGGTCAAGGTGATCCGCGGCGGGAGCGCCGCCGACCAGGAGATGCTGGTCCTGCGCTGCGCCGCCCGCAACTGGGTGGGCGGCCCCGGCGAGCCCCCCTACCCCTACAACCGCTTCCGCTGGTGCGGCTTCCGGCTCGCCGGCTCGCTGATCCCCGGCCGCGACCAGATCGACCCGATCGTGCGCCGCGCCACGGCGAACCGGCGCGTGAAGGCCGAGTTGCTGGACGAGGATCGATTCCGCGGGGCCTCGACGCGCTTTTGGACCGAACCCGAGGCGGTCGCCAGCAACCATGTCTACGTGACGGGCCGGTCCCACTCGGTGGTGCTGATCCCCTACCGCACGTTCCTCCAGGCCGAGGGCCTCGAGGCGATGGTCAAGGCCTGGGAGCGCCCGGGGCGCTTCGAGACGGCCTCCTCGCTGCTGCGCCAGACGGACGAAGAGGACCCGCTCTTCGCCTTTGCCGTCCTGCACACGGACATCGCGCTGGAGAAGGTCTGGGTGCGGGCCCCCGAGGATCCGGAGAAGAAGAAGCGCGACCGGGGCCGGGCCAAGGAGCCCCCCACGGTGCAGGGCAAGTGCCCCGCCGGAACCTACGTGCTCGCGCTCTGGCACGGCCGCATCACGCTGCTCTCCCCGGAGTTCGAGTTCGTCTGCTTCCTCGAGAACGCCCGGGCGACCAAGAGCGTGGACGTGAAGAAGTTGGCCGCGGGCGAGGTGCCGGCCACCCAACTGGCGATCGACCCCATGCTGGACTGGGCCGACGTCTCCCTGGCCATCCCCATGGGCGGCAAGGGCTGGCAGCCCGAGAAGAAGGGCGCGCACCTGCTGCTCTCCTTCAAGATGAGCTTCCAGATCGGCCTGCTCGAGGCCGCCGGAAAGTGGCTGCAGGCGACGCCCGCCGAGATGCAGGCCGAGGACGCGGAGTACCGGGCCAACACCGCGCTCGCCGCCGGGCTCAATTCCGGCGAGATCGAGGCCCCGCCCCAGAAGCCCGAAGCCGCCCCGGCCGAGGGCGCCCCCGGCGCCGCGCCGGGTCCGGCGCCGGCGGAAGGCGGTCCGGCCAAGGAGCCGGCGGACGGCGCGGCGGGCAAGGAACCCGCGAAGGAGCCGGCCAAGGAGCCGGCGGAGGAAGAGGCCGAGCCCAAGGAGCCGGCGAAGGAACCCGCGGACGAGCCCGCCGAGGAACCTGCCGAGGAGCCCGCGGACGAGAAGTAGTCCCGGGGCGGTCCGTCCCAACTCCGCCGAACGGCGTCCGGCGCCCCACGCCACCGACCGGTGGAGCGGCGCGGGGCCCCGGCGCGCGAGGTCCCGCGCGCCGCGCCAGGAAAAGGCACGGGGGAGGCGAGCGAACTCGCCTCCCCCGTCCAGATCGAGGCCCGGCATTGGGGCTTTGGGCTACGGAAAAGGGGGTTGTCCTCGGTTGATGTTTTCGCCGAACCTCGCCCGGGAAGATGGCAAGAGGCGTGCCGCGCCGCGCGCGAGCGGGGAATCGGGCCTAAGTTCCTTCCGGGAAGCGACTTACGCCACCGGTGCGGGTTCCCTTTGCGGCCCGGACGTCAAGTCCGCCTGCACCAGGTGTGCGCCCGCGCACGGCCCGGGCCGGGGCGGGGCCGCGCGCGGGGCGGGGGCCCCGGCTGGGCGGGGGTGGAAGGGCGCC
>JAPKHB010000222.1 GCA_026647295.1 Planctomycetota bacterium
GGCACGGAATCCTCCTGCCGGCGGGCATGGACGGCGTGGGCGGCCTCACGCAGCCGCACATCCAGCCCGGGGAGACCTGGGCCTACGAGTTCACCCTGCGGGAGCCGGGCACCTTCATGTATCACCCGCACGCCGACGAGATGGTGCAGATGGCGTTCGGGATGATGGGCCTGTTCGTCGTGCACCCGCGCGACCCCGCGGCGCACCGCGTGGACCGGGACTTTGCGATCCTCGCCCACGAGTGGGCCGTGCACCCGGGGACCTACCGCCCCGACCCCTCGGTGATGCTCGACTTCAACCTCTTCACCTTCAACGGGCGGGTGTTCCCGGCCATCGAGCCGCTGGTCGTGCGCACGGGGCAGCGCGTGCGCATCCGTTGGGGCAACTTGAGCATGAACCAGCACCCCATCCACCTGCACGGCTACTCGTTCAAGGTCACCGCGACGGACGGCGGTCGCATCCCCGCGGCCGCCCAGTGGCCGCAGACGACCGTCCCCGTGCCGGTGGGGAGTACGCGCGACATCGAGTTCGTGGCCGACGCGCCCGGCGACTGGGCGCTGCACTGCCACAAGTCCCACCACACGATGAACGCCATGGGCCACGACCTGCCCAACCTGACGGGCGTGAGCCAGGCGGGCCTGGAGGAGCGCATCCGCCGGCTCCTGCCGGGCTACATGGCCATGGGCGAGACCGGCATGGCGGAGATGCAGCCCATGGCGCGCCACATGCCCGGCCCCGAGAACACCCTGCCGATGATGATGGGCGACCCCTGGGCCGCTGGAGATGGGCGGGATGTTCACCCTCCTCAAGGTCCGCGACGGCCTCACGAGCTACGCCGATCCCGGTTGGTACGAGCATCCGCCGGGCACCCAGGCCCGCCGGGTCTCCTGACCGCGGAGGGGGAAAGCGGGGGGCGCGGGGCCCGCGCGGGTGGGATTTGCGGGCGGGCGCAGCCCGCCGCGGGCGTACCATCGAGCGCTTGAGTGCTTCCCAACTTCCCCGCGTGATCCAAGGGGGCATGGGCGCAGGCGTCTCCAGTTGGCGCCTCGCGCGGGCGGTTTCGCAGGCGGGCCACCTCGGCGTCGTGTCCGGGACGGGCCTCGACCTGATCCTGGCCCGTCGGCTCCAGGAAGGCGACGCCGACGGTCGGATCGCGCGTGCCCTCGAGCGCTTCCCCGTCCCGGCCCTGGCCCGGCAGATCCTGCGCACCTGGCACGTGCCCGGGGGCAAGGCCTCCGGCCGGCCCTACCGGGCCAAGCCCACGCTCTCGGCACGCCCGAGCCCCCTGCTCGAAGGCCTGATCGTGGCCGCGAGCTTCGTGGAGGTCTGGCTCGCGCGCGAGGGCCACGGCGGCATGGTGGGCATCAACCTGCTCGAGAAGATCCAGGCGCCGACCCTGGCCGCCCTGTACGGCGCCATGTTGGCGGGCGTGGGCTTCGTGCTCATGGGCGCCGGGATCCCGCGGGCCGTGCCCGGCATCCTGGACCGCTTCGCCCGGGGCGAGGCCGCCGACCTGCGCCTGGACGTGGCCGGCGCGGCCGCCGGCGAAGAGTTCACGATGCGCTTTGACCCGGCGGCGTTCCTGGGCGGCGCGGCGCCGGTACTGACGCGGCCGCGCTTCCTGGCGATCGTCTCCTCCAGCACGCTGGCGGCCTCGCTGGCGCGCAAGGCGAGCGGGCGCGTGGACGGCTTCGTGGTCGAAGGCCACACCGCCGGTGGCCACAACGCCCCGCCCCGCGGGCCGCCCACGCTCGGCCCGACCGGGGAGCCGGTGTACGGCCCGCGGGACGAGGCCGACCTTGCGCAGATGCAGGCCCTGGGCGTTCCGTTCTGGCTGGCCGGCTCCTACGGGCGGCCCGGCGGCCTCGCGCGGGCCGAGGCCCTTGGCGCCGCCGGCATCCAGGTGGGCACGGCCTTCGCCTACTGCGAGGAGTCGGGCCTGGACGCGGGCATCAAGGCGCGCGTGCTCGGCGCGGGCCCGCCGCCGCAGGTGTTCACGGACCCGCGGGCCTCGCCGACGGGCTTTCCCATCAAGGCGGTGCAGTTGGAGGGCACGCTCTCCGAGGCGCCCGTCTACGAGGCCCGCCACCGCGTGTGCGACCTGGGCTACCTGCGCCACGCCTACCGGCGCGAGCGCGGCGACGTGGGCTGGCGCTGTCCTGCGGAACCCGTGGCCGACTACGTCGCCAAGGGCGGCGCGGAGGGCGACACGGTGGGCCGCAAGTGCATCTGCAACGGCCTGATGGCGGCGATCGGGCAGGGACAGGTGCGCGCCGACGGCACCGAGGAACTGCCCTTCGTCACCTCGGGGGACGTGGTCGAGCGGGTGCGGGAGTTCCTCGCCCCCGGCCGGCACAGCTACAGCGCGCGCGACGTGCTCGCGCGCCTGTTGGGCGAGGCCCCCGCCCCGGGGGCGGGCGTGGCCTGCGCCGACGAAGGGGTGCGCGCGGCGGTCCCGATCGGGGCCGCCACCCGGGCTGCGCAGCCCTCCGCAAGCGGGGGCGCGGGGGCGTAGGGGCGTCGACGCGCCGGCGGGCCGGGGTTTGACTGGGCGCATGCGCCCCGCAACTCCGGCCCTGATTGCTGCGTCTGGTGCCCGGCGGGCCCGTCGTTTCCGCTGGCCCCGGGCGACCGGGCTCGCGCTCCTGCTCGGGGCCCTTGGCGCCCCCTGGCTGCGGGCGCGCGAGCCCCCGCCGCAGGCCGGCGGGGGCGCGTGGGTGGGGTCCGGCGTCTGCGCCCGCTGCCACGCACGCGAGGCCACGGAGTGGGCGGCCTCGATGCACGCGCGCAGCGTGGGGGCGGCCGGACCCGCGACGCTGCCGGCGGGCGCGCTCGGGGCGCGCGTCGAGCACGCGCCGGGCTGGACACGCCTCGGAGCCACGGACGGGGGCGTCACGGCCACGACGCCGGGACCGGACGGAGAGCCGGCAGACTACGCCCTCACCCACGCCGTGGGCGGGCGACGTCTCACGATGTTCCTCGCGACGCTCGAGGACGGCCGCCTCCAGGTGCTGCCGGGCCTCTACGAGGTCCCGGCGCAACGCTGGTTCGACTACACCTGGCTCCTGTTCGGGGCGCCGGGCGCCGATCCGCGGGCCCGCCCCGAGGTGCGTCCGGGAGAGCCGTCCTTCTGGACGGGCCCCGTGCGCTCCTTCGAGGCGCGCTGCGCCGGCTGCCACACCTCGGGGTACCGCCCGCGCCTTCCCGACGCCGCGTCCGGGACGCGGGGCTCGTGGCGGGCGCTCGGCGTCGACTGCGAGAGTTGCCACGGCCCCGGCCGCGCCCACGCCGACGCCTGGGCGGCGCTGGATCCCGGGCACCCGCTCGAACGCATCGAGCGCCTGCCCAAGGAGCGCGCCGACCGCATCTGCCTCGCGTGCCACCTGGAGGGCGAGCGGCGGGGCGATCCCTTCGCGGGGCCCGCGGACCTGTTCGAGGCGATCGACCCCACGCTGCTGCTCGACCCGGAGCGGGTCGATCCGCTGGGACGCCCGCTCGAGTTGATCTACGAGGGACTCTCGTTCACGGTCAGCCGGTGCGCCACGCGCGGGGGGCTGCGCTGCGTGGACTGCCACGCGGCCCACGGCGGTGGCCACGGCGTGGACCTGCGGGCCTCGCCCGCCCAGGAGAACGAGCGGTTGTGCGGGCGCTGCCACACGGCCGAGGTCCGCGACGCGCGGGCCCACTCGCGCCACGCGCCGAGCGGCCCGGCCGGCCGCTGCACGGCCTGCCACATGCCCCGGCTCGAGGTCGAACGCGGGCACGGGCGCGTGACGGACCACGCGCTCACGAGCCCGTGGCTTGCGGCCCCGGGGGACCGGCTGGCGCAAAGCGCCTGCCTCACGTGCCACCAAGGCCCGGACGCGCCGCCGCGTTCGCCGGCCGAGCTCGAGGCGGCCTGGGCGACCTGGTGGCCCGCGAGCCGCGGCCCGCCCCCCGAGTTCGAGGCCCTGGGCCGGGCGCGCGCGGGCGACGTCGCCGCCGCCCCCTTGCTGGCGGCGCTCCTGGCGGACGCGGCCGCGGGGCGGATCCAGCGGGCCTCGGCGCTTCGCCTGCTCGCCCGCCTCGAGCCGCTGTCGGCCGCCGAAGCCGCGCGGCACGCGGACGATCCGGACGCCCTGGTGCGCCGGCACCTGGTCGAGGCGCTCGCCGAGGAGCCCGGGCGCCTGGCCCGGGAGCCCGCGCGGGTCACGCGCGCGCTCCAAGACCCGTCCCCGCTGGTGCGGGCGGCGATCGCCCGGAGCCTGGCCCGCGACTGGGCCCTGCTCGCCCGGCACCCGGCCTGGCACCGGCCCGTCCGAGAGGTCCTGGAGGCGGAGTGCCGGGCCGTGCCCAACGACGACGCGCGCTGGCACGCCCTGGGGGTTGTGTGCCAGTTGGCCGGAGACCTGGACGCGGCGATCGAGGCCTTCGGCCACAAGCTGCGCCTGGACAGCCTGGACCCGGGCCTTGCGGCCCACGTCGAGCGGCTCAAGGCCGCGCGGGGCCGCTGACGCCCGTCACATGCTCGCCATGCGCTGCGCGATCTCCTCCTTGGTGAGCTGCTCGATCACGGCGCAGATCGTCCAGGAGTTGCCGCCGGGATCCTTCACCGTCGCGGAACGGTAGCCGTAGAACTGGTCCTTGGGCTCGGCCACCGACTCGCCGCCGGAGGCGAGCGCGCGGGCGTAGGTGGCGTCGACCGCGGGGCCGTCGGGCACGTAGTAGGAGAGCCGCGCGGGGGCCGGCGGGTAGCCCTGCATGGCCTCCCCCATCATCACGACGGAGTCGCCGAGCAACACCTCGGCGTGCCCGATCAGGCCGCCGGGCATCTCGTACTTCTCCGTCACGCGGCCGCCGAAGGCCCGTTCGAGGAATTCGATCACCTGGGGAACGCCCTCGACGACGAAGCCGGGGGTGACGGTGTGGTGCCCCGGGGGGCGCGGTAGGGAACTCATGCGGCCAATGTACGAAATCCGGGACCGGCCATCAACTCCCGGCCCTCGATTGCCCGTACGGAGCCAGGCTCCGGTGCATCATTCGAGCGCACTCGGCGGGCGGCCCTCCCGTCCCGACGCGCGGCGCGCTCCCGCGCGTCCTCCCGGCAACGGCAGTCCTGCACCCAACCCGTCCCACCCCCCGGCCCCCGCAGGCGCGATGCGGGCCCGCCACCCCGGTCGTGCCCTTCGTCCTCACTCAAGTCGCAGCGTCACGGGGGTGGGCGTCTGCGTCGAGGTCACCTCCACGTCGATGTGACCCTTGCCCACCCCGGGAAGCCGCGCCGCCAACGTGAATCGCCCCAGAGGCAGCCGCAGGAGGGGCGCCGCAGCGTGCGACTCGGGTGCCGCCGACACCACGTGCACCATGTCCCACATCGATGCTTGGTGACGCTGCCGTCCGCCAGCACGCAGTTCCAGGTCGTACCCCCGGACCGGCTGTCCCTTGGCGTCGAGGACGGTCAGTGCGATCACCCCGCCGTCGAGTTCCAGGGTCGCCTCCCGTTGGCCCCGCGAGGAATCGTGGTCCAGTTCGAGGGCCCTTCCGGCAGGAGTCCACCACGCGTGCTCCAGGCTGGCCGCGCTCGCCAACCCCACCGGGGTGAACCTATAGCGCCCCGGGGGCAGCCACAGCACCTCGGTCGCCGCTCCGCCGACGAAGCGCAGCCGGGCCTGCGAGGCCCTGTTCCGCGCGGACCCGTCCCCGGTCGTCGGCGTGATGTCCACGCCCAGCTCGCCGGAGTAGGGCGAGTCGTCGGAGAACCGCGCCTGGAGCTGGATCGGCTCGCGCTGCGCTCGTGTGGGGACCAGCAGCACGCGCTCCCGAACGACACCCCCCGGTTCAAGCCGTAGGTCGAGCTGCCGGGGCTCGTAGCCGACACACGCGAGGTGGACCCGGCAGATCCACGGGACAGCAGTGGGATCCGGTGCGACGTAGTCGGGGTAGAGATACAACCGCCGCCAGATCACGTGGGGGGCGCCTGGAACCGTCGCCGCGGGGGCAAACGGCCAGGAGCGCGGCACTTCGCCCCCGGCGTAGCAGTGCGGAGGAAACGCTACCGAGCAGGAGGGCCGCAGCGGGGCGACCGGCGCCTCGGTCTGCGCATCCAGCACCTCCAGGACGAACTCCAGGGTCGGGAGCAGTTCGATCCGCAACTCCGACTCCGCCACGCCCAGTTCGTGCTGCAACGAGAGTCTGGGCACCCATCCCGGCTTCTGCGCCCAGGCAACGAGCGGAACCCCCTCCGGGATGCCCTGCACGACGAAGCGTCCCGCGCTATCGGACTGGGCCCGGGCGAGCGTCCCCCGAAACCCCGCAAAGCGCAGGCCTTCGCCGTCGCGCCGCGGGGCCGTCCCGATGCGGTTCTCGGGCGGGTGGAAGAAGACCTCCGCCCCCTCGATCGGCTGCTCGCCCAGGCCCACCACGACACCACGAACGGTCCGGCCGCGGGTCAACTCGGCCAGGACCTCTGCCGGCGCCGGCTCGTCGGCGACCTTCTTCTGCCAAGGCACGTATCCCGCCGCCTGCACGTTGAGCCAGGGCAACGCGGTCGGGGGGTCCACGCCGGCGGCGCCGTCGGGCCCGGTGCGATCCATGCGCCCCGAGTG
>JAPKHB010000223.1 GCA_026647295.1 Planctomycetota bacterium
CACCTCGATCTGCGGCAGGCCGCGCGGGGCCGGCGGGATGCCGTCGAGCAGGAAGCGCCCGAGCGTGCGGTTGTCCTTCGCCATCGCGCGCTCGCCCTGCAGCACGTGCACCTCGACCTGCGGCTGGTTGTCCGCGGCGGTCGAGAACACCTCGGTCTTGCGGGTCGGGATGGTGGTGTTGCGCTCGATGAGCTTGTGCATCATCCCCCCCTGCACCTCGACGCCGAGCGAGAGCGGGGTGACATCCAGCAGCAGGAGGTCCTGGAGGGTCTCGTCGCCGCTCAGGATGCCGGCCTGGATCGCGGCGCCCAGCGCCACGCTCTCGTCCGGGTTCACCGAGCGGTTGGGCTCGCGCCCGAAGATCTCCTTCACCATCGCCTGCACGCGGGGGATGCGGGTCGAGCCGCCCACCAGGAGCACCTCGGCCAACTCGCCCGCCGAGATGCCCGCGTCCTTGAGGGCCTGGAGGCAGGGCCCGCGCACCCGGCTCAGGACGGGCTCGACCAGCTGCTCGAACCGCGCCCGGGTGAGGGTCATCACCAGGTGCTTGGGGCCCGCCGCGTCGGCGGTGATGAAGGGCAGGTTCAGGTCGGTCTGCATCGAGGTGCTCAAGTCGATCTTGGCCTTCTCGCAGGCCTCGCGCAGCCGGTGCAGCGCCATCGGGTCCTGGCGCAGGTCGATGCCGTGCTCCTTCTTGAACTCGCCGGCCACGTGGTTCACGAGGATCTCGTCCACGTCGTCGCCGCCCAGGTGGGTGTCGCCGTTGGTGGCCAGCACCTCGAACACGCCCTCGCTCAACTCGAGGATGGAGATGTCGAAGGTGCCGCCGCCCAGGTCGAAGACGGCCACCTTGCCGGACCGCTTCCTGTCGCGGTCCAGGCCGAAGGACAGGGCCGCCGCGGTGGGCTCGTTGATGATGCGCATCACGTTGAGGCCGGCGATCACGCCGGCGTCCTTGGTGGCCTGGCGCTGGCTGTCGTTGAAGTAGGCCGGGACCGTGATGACCGCGTTCTTGACCGGCTGGCCCAGGTGGTCCTCGGCCGCCTTCTTGAGGTACTGGAGGATGATCGCAGAGATCTCCGGCGGCGTGTAGTGCTTGCCGCGCACGTCCACCTTCACGAGCTCGTCGGGCCCGCCGACGATGCGGTAGGGGACGATCTTCTCCTCGGACTCCACCTCGCGGTGGCGCCGGCCCATGAAGCGCTTGATGCTGTAGACGGTGTTCTGCGGGTTGGTGACGGCCTGGCGCCGGGCCGCCTGGCCCACGAGCCGCTCGCCGCTCTCCGTGAACGCGACCACGCTCGGGGTCACGCGGTGGCCGTCGGCGTTCACGATGACCCGCGGCTCGCCGCCTTCCATGACCGCCACGACGCTGTTGGTCGTGCCCAGGTCGATGCCGATGATGCGATCCGCCATGGTGTCCTCTTCCGTTTCGGGGGTCAGGGGGTTGGGGCGTCGCGGCGGGGGCCCGCCGCAGGGTCCGGGCGCCCCGGGGGGCGCCGGCCGCTGCGCGGCTCGTCCGCAAGCCCCATACCGCGCGCCGCGGGCCCGCCCGACCGCACCCCCGCGCCCCCGCCCCGACCACCCCGCGCCAAAACGGCACGGTCTCTCGGCGGCTACCCTGCCGATCCGGCCCGACCCGCGCGGCGCGCGAGCCCGTATTGGCTCACCTTGCGGTACAGCGTCCGCGCGCTCACGCCGAGCAGCCGGGCGGCCTGTTCGCGGTTGCCCCCCACGTCCCGAAGGGTGTTGGTGACCAGCGCCCGCTCCACCTGGGCGAGCGGCAGCCCCGAGAGCGCCTGGAGCACGTCGGGCGGCTCGCCCCCGGCCGGACGCACGTACGGCGGGACGGCGTCCGGCCCGATCGGGTCCCCGCGGGAGAGCAGCACCATCGACTCGACGGCGTTCTTGAGCTCCCGCACGTTGCCCGGCCAGCGGTAGGCCATCAGCAGTTCCAGGGCTTCGGGGGCCAGCGTGCGCACGGGCTTTCCGTGGCGGCGCGCCGCCTCGCGCACGAAGTGCTCGGCCAGGTGCGGGAGGTCCGCCAGCCGCTCGCGCAGCGGCGGGATGTGCAGTTCGACCACCCGCAGCCGGAATCCCAGGTCCTCCCGGAAGGCCCCCTCGCGGACGCGCGAGTCGAGGTCGCGGTGGGTCGCCGCGATCACGCGCACGTCGACGCGACGGGGCGTGTTGGTCCCCACGCGCACGATCTCGCCCGACTCGAGCGCCCGCAGCAGGTGGGCCTGGGTCGACAGCGGCATGTCCCCCACCTCGTCCAGGAACAGGGTCCCGCCGTGGGCGGCCTCGAAGCGCCCCTGGCGTTCGGCGTGGGCGCCGGTGAAGGCCCCGCGCACGTGCCCGAAGAGCTCGCTCTCGAGCACGCCCTCGGCCAACGCGGCGCAGTTGAGGGGGACGAAGGGCGCATCGCGCCGCGGGCCGGCGCGGTGCAGGGCCTGGGCGACCAGTTCCTTGCCGGTGCCGCTCTCCCCGGTGATCAGCACCGTGGCGTCCGTGGCCGCGACCTGGCTCATGACGTCGAAGACCCGCTGCATCGCGCGCGTCTGGCCGAGGATGCCCTGGAAGGAGTAGGCCCGGTCCAAGGTCTCCTGGAGCTCGCGGTTCTTGCGCTCCAGCGCGATGCGGTCGGCGGCGGCCCGCACGGTCTCGCGCAGGATGCCCACGTCCAGGGGCTTCTGGAGGTAGTGCAGCGCGCCGCACCGCATCGCCTCCACCGCCCCCTCCACCGTCCCGTAGCCCGTCACGACCACGACCTGGGGCACGGCGGCGGACTCGCGCAGGGCCCGCGCCCGGCGCACGATCTCCAGGCCGCTCGCGTCGGCCAGGCGCAGGTCGGTGATCACCAGGTCCGGCGGGCGGCCCTCCAGCGCGGCCAGGCCCTCGCGGGCGCCGTGGACGGCGGCCACCCGGTGGCCTTCGCCCTCGAGCACCTCGGCGATGATCCGAGCGTGGGCCCGGTCGTCCTCGACGATCAGGATCTGGAGGGCGGAACTGACAGAATCGGCCATGGGGCTGACATCTTGTCAGAGGTGGGGCCGCCGTCCAGCGCGGGCGGGGGTCCGCGTGGGCCCCCGCGGCGCGGGTCACGGCCCCGGACGCAACAGGAGCCGCAACTCCAGGGCGAGCTGGGGCAGGTAGCTCTGGTCGCCCTTGAGGGGCGCCTCCAGGGACCAATGGCTCGACAGCGACCTTAGGCGCAGGCGCCCGTTCACGTGGCCCAGCGCGTCCAGGGTCCACTGGAGGCCGAGCGAGCCTTCGGCGTTCTCCCAGCGGACCGGCCGCGAGAAGTCGCCGTACTGGCGTTCGATCTGCCCGAGCAGGTCCCCGACCTCCGCGCGGGTGAGCGTCACGTGGGCCGAGCCGATCAGCCCGGCCGAGCGCAGCACGGTGCGCACGCGCCAGGACGGCCCCGGCGGCGTCTCGAAGTAGAGCTTGAGGGCGAAGATCTCCGCGTCCGGAGCCTGCTCGCGCGTCACGGTGCGCCTTCGGGCCGCGGGGCCGGCCCCTCCAGGGGCAACCACAGGACGAAGTCGCTCCCCTTGCCCGGCTCGGAGTAGCAGCGCAGGCTCCCGCCGTGCTCCTCGGCGATGCGCCGGGCCGTGGGCAGGCCCAGCCCGGAGCCGCCCTTGCGCCCGCTGTAGTACACGTCGAAGATCCGCTCGGTGAGCGCGGGGGCGATGCCGGGCCCCGTGTCGATCACGTCGATGCGCGCGCGCTCGCCCTCCAGGCGGGTGCGCACGATGAGTTGGAGCGGCGGACGGCGGCCTTCCTCCGGCGCCATGGGCTCCATGGCCTGCACCGCGTTGAGCATCAGGTTGAGCACGGCCTGCTTCACCAGGCGCTCGTCCAGGCGCATGATCGGCAGGTCCCGGTCGGGGTAGAAGGAGAGTTCCACGCCCGCGCGCGTGCACTCCGGCAGGAGGAAGGCGGTCACCTCCTCGAGCACGCGGTTGAGGTCCGCGCGCGCGAGGTCCAGGCGCCGGATCCCGGCGTAGCGCAGGAAGTCGTCGAGGATCTCCTCCAGGCGCTTGACCTCGCGCGTGAGGGCGCGGATGCGCCGGCGGGTGCGGGCGCTGCGTTCGTCGGCCGCCCCTTCCGGGAACTCCTCCTCGAGCAGTTGCAGGGTCACGTTCATCGTGGACAGGGGGTTGCGGATCTCGTGCACGAGCCCGCCCGCGACGGCGCCGAGGAATTCCAGGCCCTGGCGCGTGGGACCCGCGGCCGTCGGGGCGGGGGACGCGGCCGCGCGCGGGGGACGATCGGACATCGCGCGTCAGCCTATCCGTCCGGCACCCCGCCCGGGCCGCCGGGCCGACCCCAACCGGCGCCGGGGCCGCCGCGGACCACTCCCGCCGCGCCCCCGGGGCGCTGGGGCATTCGACCGCCGCGTCGGGCGCGCTGGCTATGCTCGCCCGCCATGCCCACCGAAGTGCTCCGCGTCCTGGATCGCGCCGCGTTCGCCGGCGAACTCGAACGCGCCGGGAAGATCCTGCGGCGGGGCGGCCTGGTCGCCTTCCCGACCGAGACCGTCTACGGCATCGCGGTCCTGGCCTCGGATCCCGCCGCGGTCGAGCGCCTGTACCGGCTCAAGGGCCGTCCGGCCGGCAAGGCGATGACGCTGATGATCGCCGACTGCGCGCCCGTGCGGGAGCGCTGCCCGCAGATCCCCCCCCGGGCCGTCGAGTTGATGAAGCGCTTCTGGCCGGGTCCCCTCACGCTGGTCCTGCCCTCGGCGGCGCCCGAGGGCCGCGGCGGCATGATCGGCTTCCGCCTGCCGGCCCACCCGCTCGCCCGGGGGCTCGTGCGCGCCGCGGGCGTGCCGCTGCTCGTGCCCAGCGCCAACCCGAGCGACCGCCCCCCCGCCCGCACGGCGGAGGAGGTGCTGGCCTACTTCCCCGAGGGCCTCGACCTGGTCATCGACGGCGGCCCGGCCGAGGGCGGGGAGGCGAGCACCGTGGTCCAGGTCCAGGAGGACGACACGGTGGTGGTGCTGCGCGAGGGCGCCATCTCCGCCGCGCGGATCCTGGAGCCGTGCCGGGAGCGCCTCCTCTTCGTCTGCACGGGCAACACCGACCGCAGCCCCATCGCCGCGGCGCTCGTGCGCCGGCGCCTGGCCCAGCGCCTGAGCTGCGCCGAGGAGCAACTGGACGCGCGCGGCTACGAGGTCGTGAGCGCCGGCCTTGCGGCCGACCCCGGCCGGCGGGCCTCGCGCAAGGCGCGCCAGGCCGTGCGCGAGTTGCAGCCGCCGCTTTCGCTCGATGCGCACCGCTCCCAGCGGGTGAGCGAAGCGCTGGTGCGTGGCGCCACGCGGATCTTCTGCATGGAGCGCTCCCACGCCCAGCAGGTCCTTGCGTTCTTCCCCCACCGCGTGCGGGACGTGGCGCTGATCGACCCCGAGGGGCGGGACGTCCCGGACCCGGTGGCCGAGCCCCTCGAGGCCTACCGCCGCCTGATCGGCCGCCTGGACGCCGCCGCGGCGCTGATCGCCGCCGCGGTGGTGCGCTAGCCGCCGGCGCGCGCCGGGGGCCCCCGGCGGCGCCCCGCCCGCGGGATTGCGCCGCGCCGGCCGGAGGGGGATCCGCCCCGAGCCCCCCGGGCATCCGTGGGCGCCCCCGGCCGGCCCCCGCCCGCCGGGAATCCTCGGCCCCGCCCGGATTTCCGCTTGACAGGTCATGATTTGGGAATATTTTCCCAACCATGACCGAGCACGCCGCCCTGGCCGCCGCCGTCGAGCGCCTCCTCCAGCCGCTCGCCGACCTGCTGGTGCGAAACGGCGTGCCCCACGCCGCATTCGCCGAACTGGCCAAGCAGGCCTACGTGGAGGCCGCGCGCCGGCGCCTGCGTTCGGCGGGGGCGCGCCCCACGATGGCGGCCATCGCCGTGGCCACGGGCCTTACGCGCAAGGACGTGAGCCGCCTCGAGAAGGATCCGCCCCCCGACGCACACGAAACCGCCGCGCGCTACCAGCGGGCGGCGCGCGTGATCACGGGCTGGATCCGTGACCCGCGCTTTGCCACGCCCGCCGGGGAGCCCCGGCCGCTCGCGACCGACGGCGAACCCGACTCCTTCGCGGATCTCGTGCGCGCCTTCAGCGGCGACATCCCCCCCAGCACGATGCTCCTGGAACTGGAGCGCTGCGACGCGGTCGAGCGCACCCCGGACGGGCGCCTGCGGCTCACGGTGCGGGCCTACCTGCCGCGCCAGGGCGAGGCGGAGAAGCTCCAGATCCTCGGGACCGACGTCGCCGGGCTGATCTCGACGATCGCGCACAACCTGGACGTGCCCCCCGCCGGGGCCTGGCTCCAGCGCAAGGTGTTCTACGACAACCTGCCGGCCCACGCGCTCGACGGGTTGCAGCGCCTGGCCACGCAGGAGGGCCAGCGCCTCCTGGAGCGGCTCGACCGCTACCTGGCCGAGCACGACCTGGACGCCCACCCGGATCCGGCCGCCACCGGCGGCCACCGGGCGGGCGTCGGCCTCTACTACTTCGAGGAGCCGTCCCCCGACGGCCCCCGGCCGGAGTCCCGCCCATGAAGCACGCCCCCTCGCCCCG
>JAPKHB010000224.1 GCA_026647295.1 Planctomycetota bacterium
GAGCCTCTGGGGAGAGGTTCCAGGCGAATATGGCAGTCGCCGTACTGACCGCGACCGCCGGTCTGCTTCTCCCGAGTGTACGGCGCGCGGGGGTGGCGCCGGCTCGCGCCCCCCGCGGGTCAGTGGAGGCGCAGCCAGTCGCGCCCCTCCTCGCGCCCCGCCGCCCGCAGCCGCGCCGCAGCCTGGGCGCGGCCGGGCCCGTGCCCGACGCACAGCAGCAGCACGCCCTCCTGCGGCGGGGGCAGGGCCGCCGGGGCGCGCACGCAAAGGCCCAGGATCCGCTGGCCCGCGCGGCCGGGACGCGGGTCGAGGAAGCCGGCGGGCGTGACGCCCGCGGCGAGGAGCCGGCGGGCCCAGGCCTTGCCGCTCGGTCCGGCCCCCACGATCCATGCGGGCCGCGGCTCGGCGGCGAGCCAGGCGCACAGGTGCGCAAGCTTGAGGCGCGCGAAGGCCTCCGCGCCGTAGCGCGGGTCCCGGCGGCTCGCGCTCGCGCGCGCCAGGCGCACGGTGAGGAGCGGCTCGGGCAGGACGCGCGTGCGCGCGCCGTGGGCGAGAGTGCGCAGGAGGAAGTCGTAGTCCTCCGGGAACGGCCCTTCGCGCCAGCCGCCCAGTTCGCGCACCAGCGCCGGATCCAGGGCCCACGACGCGTGCACGATCGGGCACTCGGTGAGCCGCGCGCGCCACACGTCCGCGTGGGTCTGGAGCGTGCCGAGCCAGCGTTCGTAGCGGAGCATGCCGGGCGTGAGGACGCGCCGGGGCGCGTAGCGCACCGCGCTGCCCAGCAGGCGCGCGGCGGGCGTTTCGTGGGCCGCCGCCCACAGGCGCTCGAGCCGCGCGGGATGGCACAGGTCGTCGGCGTCCATGCGCACGAGCAGCCGGCCCCGGGCGCGGGCGGCCGCCCGGTTGAGCGCGGCGACCAGACCTTCGGGCGCGGACCGGGAGGGCCGTACCCGCGGGTCCCGGGCGGCCGCGCGGGCCGCGAGCGCAAAGGTCGCGTCCGTCGAGCCGTCGTCCTCCACGCAGACCTCGAAGTCCGCGAAGGTCTGGCGGCGCAGCGAACGCAGCGCGCTCTCGAGGTGCGCGGCGCCGTCGCGCACGGGCAGCAGCACCGAGACGGCCGGGCCGTTCACGCGGGCGCGCCCCGAAGCACCGCCTCGGCCTCCGCGCGGACGAAGGGGTCCGGATCCCGGCGCCGGGCGCGGTCGGCGAGCGGCGCGGCGCGTTCGGGGGCCAGGCCGGCCAGCGCCCACAGCGCGTGACCCCGGACCAGCCCTTCGGGATCCTGCGTCGCCGCCGCCAGCGCGGGCACGCAGCCCACCGCCCCCACGTTGCGCGCCGCGATGGCGGCGTTGCGCAGCAGCCCCGCGCGCCGGGGCCGCAGCAGCGGGGTGCCGGCGAAGCGCGCGCGGAAGGCCGCCTCGTCGCCCAGCCCCAGCGCCGCCGCGAGGTCAAGGCGCGGCCCCACGCCGCGCTCGGGGCGCAGGTCCGCCCACCCGGTCGGAGCCGCATGGCGGTTGAACGGGCACACGTCCTGGCAGACGTCGCAGCCGAACACCCAGGCCCCCAGGCGCGGCCGCAGTGCGGCCTCGATCGGGCCGCGGTGCTCGATGGTCAGATAGGAGATGCACACGCGCGCGTCGAGCACGAAGGGCTCGGCGAGGGCCCCTGTGGGGCACGCGGGCAGGCAGCGGGTGCAGGTCCCGCAGTGTTCGGCGGGGCCGGGCCGGGGGGCCGGGATCCGCGCCTGCGTGAGGACCTCGCCCAGGAGGTACCAGGAGCCCCGGCCCGGCAGGAGGAGGCAGGTGTTCTTGCCGAAGAAGCCGAGCCCGGCCCGCGCGGCGAAGGCGCGCTCCAGGATGGGGGAGTGGTCGACGGCGGCCCGCGCGCGGCCGCCGAGCGTCCGCTCGAGCGCGCCGGCCAGGCTGCGCAGGCGCACGAGGAGCACGTCGTGGTAGTCGACTCCCCAGGCGTAGCGGGCCACGCGGCCGTAGCGGCCCTCGGCCGCGAAGGGCGGCGCCGGCGTGTGGTAGTTGACGGCGAAGGACAGGACGCTGGCCACGCCCGCGAGCAGCGTGCCCGGATCCGCCCGCTCGGGCGGATGGCGGCTCATGTAGCCCATCCCGGCCGCCCGGCCCTCCGCGCACCAGCGCACGAGGTGGTCCAGGGCCTCCCCGTGCGGCTCGGCGTCGGTGACGGCCACCAGCTCCAGGCCGTGCTCGGCGGCCAGTCGCCGGACCAGGGCGAGGGTGTCGCTCACGGGGGCGGATGCTACGGCGGGGCTGACCGTCCGCAGGGCGGGGGCCGGGGGCCGGGCCCCGGCGCTCCGAGCAGCAGCATGGCGTCGCCGTAGGAGTAGAAGCGGTAGCCCTGTCCGATCGCCTCGGCGTAGGCGGCGAGGACCCGCTCCCGGCCGCCGAGCGCGCACACGAGCGCCAGGAGGGTCGAGCGCGGCAGGTGGAAGTTGGTCAGGAGGGCGTCGACCGCGCGAAAGGGCCACCCGGGTTGGATCAGCAGCCGGGTGCGCCCCTTGGCCGGGCCCGGGACCCCGTCCGGGCCCACCGCGGCCTCCAGGGCCCGCACGACGGTGGTCCCGACGGCGACCACCCGGCCCCCCCGCTCGCGCGCCGCCCGCACCGCGGCGGCGGTCGCGGCCGGGACGCAGAAGCGCTCGGCGTGCATCGGGTGCTCGTCCAGGTCGGCCACGCGCACCGGCGCAAAGGTCCCCAGGCCCACGTGGAGCGTCACGAAGGCGTGTCCCACCCCGCGGTCGGCCAGCGCCGCAAGCAGTCCGGCGGTGAAGTGCAGCCCGGCCGTGGGGGCGGCGACGGCCCCCGGCTCGCGCGCGTACACCGTCTGGTAGCGCTCCCGGTCCAGGGCCTCCCGGAGGTCGCCGGGGGCCCGGCCGATGTACGGCGGCAGGGGCGGGCGCCCGTGGCGGGCCAGCAGGTCCTCGACCGCGAGGCCCTCGACCCGCACCCCCCAGCGGCCCTCGCCCGCCGGTTGGAGCAGCACCAGGCGCACGCCCCCCGGGCCCGCCAGCGCCTCGCCGGGCTGGAGGCGCCCCCCGGCGCGCGCCAGCGCCTCCCAGGCGCCCTTGGCGTCCGGGAGCGGCTCCAGGAAGGTGAGTTCCACGCGGCCGCCGCTTCGGCGTCGGGCGCCCACCCGGGCGGGGAGCACCCGCGTGTCGTTGAGCACCAGGAGGTCGCCGGGGTCGAGCAGCGCCGGCAGGTCCCGCACGTGGTGGTGGGCCACCCCGCCCGCCTCCCGGCAAAGGACCAGCAGCCGGGCCGCGGCACGATCGGCCAGCGGCTCGGCGGCGATCCGGTCCGCGGGCAGGTCGTAGTCCAGGTCCTCGAGGCGCACGCGGGCGATGCTACGGCGCGCGTTTGGTCGCGCGCGCCTTGATCGGCGTGCCGCCCAGGGCTACGCTCCCGCGTCCATGCCGGCCCGGCATGGCGCGCGAGCGGACCCAGGCGAGGAGGGACGGGTGTCGCGACCGGTCGTCCTGATCGTCGGCAGGCGCGGCCCCACCGCGGCCCGGCTGCGCGCGCAGCTCGCGCGCCGGGGCATGGTCGTGCGCACCGCGGGCGACTGCGGCGAGGGCATGGAGGTGCTCGCGCTCACGACGCGGGGCGCGGGCGGCGCCGGCGGCCAGGCTCCGATCCAGGCCGTGGTGCTGGACCTGGAGAGCGCGGGCGTCGGAGCCCGCGCCTTCCGCGAGATGATCCAGCAGGAGTTCCCCGGCGTCTCGGTGCTCGAGCTGCCGCCCGAAGGGGCGGGCCCCGAGGACGTGGGCCTGCTGGTGGGCGCCGTCGAGCAGAGCCTGCGCGGCACGCGGCGCGCGGCGGGGGCCGAGCCCGAGGCCGACGAGCGCTTCGAGGGGCCCCTGCACGGCTACAAGTTCGAGGACCTCAACAGCCGCAGCGCGCGCATGCTGGACCTGTTCCAGCTCATTCCCCGCGTGGCCCAGACCGACAGCCCGGTGCTGATCGTGGGGGAGACGGGCACGGGGAAGGAACTCGTGGCCGCCGCGATCCACCGCCAGTCCCGGCGGCGGGAGAACGAGTTCTTCACCGTCAACTGTGGGGCGCTCACCGAGACGCTGCTGGAGAGCGAGCTGTTCGGCCACGAGAAGGGCGCCTTCACCGGCGCGATCCGCACCAAGAAGGGCTACTTCGAACTCGCCGACCGCGGGACGCTGTTCCTCGACGAGTTGGGGACCATCTCGCCCGCCATGCAGGTCAAGCTGCTGCGCGTGCTCCAGCAGATGGAGGTGCGCCGCGTGGGCGGGAGCACGCTGCAGAAGGTGGACGTGCGCATCGTCGCCGCGACCAACGCGAGCCTGGAGGAGGCCGTGGCCCGGGGGACCTTCCGCGAGGACCTCTACTACCGGCTCAACGTGGTGCAGATCTCGTTGCCCGCCCTGCGCGAGCGGGCCGAGGACATCCCGCTGCTCGCCGAGGTGTTCCGCAAGAAGTTCTGCGACTCCTTCGAGCGGCCGGACATCACCCACCTGACCCCGGCGGCCCTGCGCTGGCTCAAGGCCTACCCCTGGCCGGGCAACGTGCGCGAACTCGAGAACGTGATCGAGCGCGCCGTGATCCTGTGCCGCGGCCCGGGGCTGGGCGAAGACGACCTGCCCGAGCGGCTGCGGCGCAGCCCCGAGCAGCCGCGCACGACGGTCCCGACCTTCGACCTGGACGAACCCCTGCCGGAGGTGCTCCGGCGGGTGCAGGCGGCCGTCGAGCGCGAGTACATCCGGCGGCTGCTCCGGCGCTTCAAGGGCCACCTGGGGCGCGCGGCCGAGCACGCGGGGGTGAACCGCCGCACCCTGTACAACAAGATGCAGGCCTTCGGCCTGCGCCGTGAGGACTTCCGCGCGGGGTAGGGGAATCTCCCGCGGCCGGCGCGCGGGGGCCGGATCGCGCGCGGGCCCGCCGGCCCGCACGCCGGGGGCGGGGGCCTGTCCACAAGCCGTGGAGAACCCGATCAGAACCGTCGGGAAGGCAGATTCCCAACCTGCGTCCAGGGCGTTCCCAGCGCGCAAGTGCTTGCGGGCAAGGGGGTTGCGGCGAGGTTCCACCCGTTCTCCCCGAACGGGGCGGGAACCGGGCTTCCCGATCGTGCGGCGTGCGGATTGTGGACGAGCACGGCGGGCGGCGGCCCCAACCCGCGCGGAACCGCCAACGGCGCGCGTCTGCGCGGGGCCCCGGCGATTCGCGCGCGGTGGAAGGTCGAGTGGCCCGCGCGTTGCTATTCCCTGGCTCGCCCGGAACGGGCGCGCTCTTTGAGAAACAAGCACTGACGATAGGACGAGGTCACCGACCGTATGACCGCAGGGCGCCAGCGCCGGGCAGCGATCCCGGGATTGTCTGTTGCGCCGGTGTCCGCAAGGCTTGGATCGTCCCGCCGCTTGGCGGTGGGGCGTGAGGCGAACCCATGAGCCCGCCTTCGCGGACCGGCGAACGGAGCGCTGCGCAGTCAGAAGGTCGACAACCCCACGAGAGTTGGCGGTCCGGAGACGGACCCGCCTCCTCGGCCGATTCCCCCGAGACCCTGGGGCCCCGCGCGTGCGCTGACGTCTGGCCGCGCGAAGGGCGTGAGGGGAGGCGACGCGCTCAATGCGTTCGCCGGGACGGCCGGGTCGACGCTCTGGAGGGGTGAACCCCAGGAAGGCATCGACGGCCAGGGCCCTTCGGGACCCTGGTGGCAGAACGGACTCGCCGCGGGAACAAGGCCCTGAAGACGGCCGGGTCCTTCGACGCCGCGCTCCCCCGGGAGGGCGGCGGCGGGGACGCCGGGAACGCCAAGAGGGCACGGGCTCCGAGAGGAGTACCGATCGCGGTCGAGGGGAAGGCCTTGAAGGGTGAAGCCCAGGGACGCTCCGGCACGTACCGTGCCGGTAGGCCTGGCGGTGGACGCCGTGAGGGGGGTAGCCAAACCCCGGACATGGCACGCGTCGGCGGAGGGATCCGCCGGCGGCAACGGGTCCGCCCGGCCGAGAGTGTGTCGAAGGGCAGGCAAAGCCCAGGAGAGCCAGCATCGTCCGCCCGCCGGGCAACCGGCACGGACGGCGCGGGGTCCCGGTGACAGTTCCCTGAAGGGGAGCGAAAGTCCATGGAGGGCCGCCCCACCGCTTCGGCGGGGGGGATGGCGTGCGAGGAGCGATCCCGGAGGGCGTCGAAACGCCGTGCGGGACGGGCGGAACCCATGACCGCCCAGGCTTCGTACGCGAGCGTCCTCGAAGGACCCGCAACCCCATGAGGGAGGGCCGGCGCTGCCGCAAGGCGGCGTCGCGCAGCCACCCGGACCCTTCATGCTCTGGAGGGCCACAACGGACTCGGGTCCGACTCCTTCGTCAGGCTTCGTTGCAATCGCACAGCCTATGCCTTCTATGATCACCAGCAGCTCGCAATCTACGCCAACCTCAAACAGCATCTCTCCAACGATTGCCTTGGGCGTTTGAGCTACAGTTTGCGTTACTTCAAGTTTGCGGAGTTGCCGGAATTCAACTATGTCGAGCATTACGCCTTTGCCCAGTTGACTGCGACGTTGGCGACGAAA
>JAPKHB010000225.1 GCA_026647295.1 Planctomycetota bacterium
TCGGCCCCGGACTCGCCCGGCGCGCGCACCGTGCGGGCGAGCACGCGCCCGAGCGCCTCGGTCAGGCGGTAGCGCCGGGCCGGCAGGGGCTCCAGGTCGAGCGCCGCCTCCCAGCGGCGGCGGGCGTCTTCGGGCGCCGCGACGACGAGGTATTGCTCCTGACGCACGCGGCCAGGGTAGCCGCGCGGTGGTCCCGGGGGCGGGCCAAAGCCCGGGCCCCGGGGTCACGACGGATAGGGGCGTTGCTCGGGATGGCGCACGACGGGGACGTAGAGGCCCAGCGGGCGCAGCAGCCACCCCGCCGGCGCGGCGATCGCCCGCCAGGGCCAGCGGCGCCGCTCGTCCCAGAGCCGGACGAGGAACTGGTCGAGGTAGGTGCGCCCGTCGGGCCGGCGTCTGACCGCGCGGCGGCAGACCCCGCCGAGGCGGCCGTCCGGCCCCACCTCCACCTCGAGCACTTCGAAGGCGCGCCAGCCGGGGTCGTAGCCGTGCAGGTCGCCGCCGTGCGCGTTCACCACGTAGCGCACGCCGTCCACCGTGCGGTCCGCGAAGCGGTGCAGGTGGCCGGACACGTGGAGCAGCGGCGGGCGGGCGCGCAGGCGCGCGTGCAGCGCCGCCAGGTCGGGGACCGGCGGTTCGCCGGGTTCGTCGAAGCGAAAGGGCGGGCGGTGGCTCACGCAGATCCAGGGCACCTCCGGGTGGGCGGCCAACGTCTGGTCGAGCCAATCGGCCTGGCGCTCGAAGTGGCGGTTCCCGGCCGTGTCCAGGCCGACCAGCAGGGCCGGGCCCAGGCGCAACGCCCACCGGCGCGGGCCGAAGCAACGCTCAAAGGGCGGGCCCCCGATGCGCTCGTCCTTGGAGCGGCGGGGGTAGAGGTCGTGGTTCCCCGGCACGACGCGCACGGCGACGCCCGGGTCCGCGCGTTCGAAGGCCGCCAGCAGGATCCCGTAGTAGGGGGGTTCGCCGTGGCTGACGAAGTCGCCGCTGGACACCAGCAGATGGCAGCGGGCGGCGGCGAGGGCGGGCCCGAGCGGCCGCACGGCGCTGGCCACCCCGCGTTGCAGGTCGCCGAGGAAACAGAGATTGAGGGGCTCGCCGGGGGCCGGGGGCCGGGGCGCGCGGACGAAGCAGGCCGGCGGGGCCCGCGCCGCGAGGTGCCGGGCCCGCAGCGCACCCCCCTGGGCCAGGAGGCCGAGCAGGAGCCACAGGCCGAGCACCAGGGCGGCGACCTGCCAGGCGTCCATGGCCGCAGAGGCTACCAGCCGGACCCGGCGCCACGGCCGGGGGTGTGGCGGCCGCACGGGCGCGGTAGCATCACGGCACGGGCTTGGCGGGGGGCGTCGGGCAAGGAACGCGGCATGACCCTTCGGCCACGCGACCCCTCCCCTTGCCGCGTGGCAGCGTTGCGGTCCGGTGCGGCCGTCCTGGCCGCGGCCCTCCTTGGCGCCTGCGGCGGGGGCGGGGGCGGTGCCGTGGTGCAACCCCCGGGCCCCCCGCCCGAGACCGCCCCGGCGGGGCTCGTGGGGGAGGTGCTGCTCGAGGACCTCGATCTCGGGCGCATCGGGGAGCAGGAGCCCAACGACACGCGCGCCCTCGCCTTCGCGCTCCCGCCCGTGTGGCCCGGGTGCGCGCTCGAGGTGACGGGGCTGATCGCCACCAGCGCCACGCGCTACGGGCGGGTCGATCCCGTGGACGCGCTGCGCTTCGTCTCGGTGCGGGCGCAGCGCATCGACCTCTCCCTGACCTACGAGGCGCTGGATCCCATCCTGGGCCGGCCCAACGACCTGGTGGTCGGGGTCTACGAACGCACCAGCGGGGCGGAACTCGCGCGCAGCGCGGGCGGGGCCGCCCCCCAGACCCTGGCCTTCGAGGCCGAGGCCGGCGAGCGCTACGAGGTGGTGCTCACGGCGGTCTCCGCGCACACGCCCTGGACCCTGCGCCTGGTGGCCGGGGACCCGCTCGTGACGCCCAAGCCCGGCGCGGGGCCCGCGGCGGACCGGTCCGCGCCGGAACCCGGGACCCAGGCGCTGGCGGCGGATCCGGAGCCGGGCGGGGATCCGGAGGCCCTTTGCTGCCCGGACCACGTGCTGCTGCGCCTGGACCCCGACGTGGACGCCGAGGCGTTCTGCCAGGCGCACGGGCTCACCTGCGTGGGCCGCACGGCCCTTGGCACCCTCAAGGTGGCCCCGCGCGCGGCGGCCGACGCCGGGAAGATCGCGCCCGGGGTGCTGGTGGACCGGCTCGCCCGGGCGGCGGGCGTGCGGGGAGTCGAACCGGACTGGATCGTGCGCACCCAGGGCGGCGGGCTGGATCCGGACTTCTCCCGGCAGTGGTACCTGCGCGCCATCGGCGCCCCGGCCGCCTGGAACGTGACCCAGGGGAGCGAGGGCGTCGGGATCGCCGTGCTGGACAGCGGGGTGATCGCCCATCCCGACCTGGTGGGCCGGTTGGACCCGGGCTACGACTTCGTGAGCGCGGTGGACCTCGCGGCCGACGGCGACGGGCGCGACGCCGACCCGACCGACCCCGGCGACGCGCTGCTGCCCAGCGGCCTTTCGTCCTGGCACGGGACCCACGTGACGGCGATCGCCGTGGCCCGCCAGGACGGCGCGGGCGTGACCGGGGTCGCCCCCGGCTGCCGGGCCGTGCCGCTGCGCGTCGTGGGGCGCGGGGGCGGCCTGGCGAGCGACGCGGCCGACGCCATCCTGTACGCGGCCGGGCTCTTCCAGCCCGCCGGCGCGCCGGTGCGCACCACCCCGCTGCCGGTCGTCAACCTCTCCTTCGGGCTCGCGCAGGACAGCAGCGAGTTGCGCGACGCCTGCGACCGCGCGGTCAACACCGGCGTGTTCCTGGTCGGAGCCGCCGGCAACACCGGCCAGCGCACGCTGTACCCCGCGGCCTACGAGTCGGTGTTCGCCGTCTCGGCCGTGGACGCGCGGCTGCTGGCCACCCCGTACTCCAACTTCGGGCTGGAACTCGACGTGGTGGCCCCCGGGGGGCTGGCCACGCTGGACGAGTGGGGCGATGGCTGGCCCGACGGGATCCTCTCGGCCAGCTACGACGACACGGTGTTCCCGAAGCGCTTCTCTTGGTCCTACCTGGTCGGCACGAGCCAGGCCGCGCCCCAGGTCTCGGCCGCGGCGGCGCTCCTGCTCTCGCTCGACCCCAGCCTCACCGTGGCGGACCTGCGCTCGATCCTGCGCGGCAGCGCGCGCGACGTGGGGCCGCCGGGCTTCGACCAGGGCCACGGCTACGGCCTCTTGCAGGTGCACCGCGCGGTCGACCTCGTGCTCGGGCGCCTGGGGCAGGCCAACCCCACCCCGCCCACGCTGCTCCTGCCCGCGCCGACGGTCAAGTTCCACGGCTTCGAGGCGCTCAAGCGCCTGCCGCTGATCAACGGCGGCGGGGGCAGCCTGCTCGTGACCGGGCTGCAGGTGCGCACCGACGACCTGGCACCCTGGCTCAACGCCGTCCTGGTGCCGGCCGACACGCCCGGCGGGCCCATCTCGCACGCCTTCGTCGAGGTGAGCGTGGACCGCAACCAGGTGCCGGCGGGCATCGGGCGCTACGGGGGCACCCTCACGCTGCACAACCTCTCCGGCGTGATCGGCGCCATCCGCGTGATCATGCTCTCGGGCGAGCGCGTGCGGGCCGGAGAGAACTTCACCCTCGTCGCGATCGAGGACGCCACCGGCGCGGCCCGCGTCGCGGCCACCGTGGCCCCGGAGCACGACTACCGCTATTGGCTGCGGGCGCTGCCCGCGGGCACCTGGCGCCTCAAGGCCGGCGACGACCTGGACGGGGACGGGATCTTCTGCGAGGCGGCCGACGTGTGCGGCTGGTACGGCGGGGCCACGGAGGCCGAGGCGGTGCCCGTCGCCTTCGACCCCGCGGCCGGCCCGCGCTTCGGGTTCAGCGTGTTCCTGTTCCCGCCGCCGTAGGCGCGGGGGCGGGCGCCGCGGGCGCCCGTCCCAGCCCGAGGGCGAGGAGCAGCGCCAGGCCCATCGCCCCGGCGCCGACCTCGAAGGGCAGTCCGGCGGCCCGGCCAAAGAGCGGCAACCCGACCAGCGGCCCCGCGATGCGCGCCAGGCTCTGGATCGACTGGCTCACGCCCAGGACCCCGCCCTGCACGCCCGCCCCGGAACGCTGGGACAGGAGGCCGTTGAGGCTGGGCAGGGTCATGCCGAAGCCCAGCACGGCGAGCGGCGACAGGACGGCGAGCCAGCCGACGCCCGGCGCCCACGAAAGGCCCCACAGCCCGAGCCCGAGCACCAGGGTCCCGGCGGCGGCCATCCGCGGCTCGCCGACGCGCTTGAGCCAGCGGCGCACGAGCACGCCCTGGGTGAGCGCCGACCAGAAGCCCAGCCAGGAGAAGAGCAGTCCGACCTGGGTCTGGTCGAAGGCGTGGGCGCGCTGGGCCAGCAGCGAGAGCGTGGACTCCATCAACGCAAAGCACGCGACCGTGACGAAGGTCAGGAGCAGGATGCGGGCGATGCCCGGCGCCCCGAGCGCCGCGCGCAGGGCCCCGAGGTCGAGCCAGTGCGTGCGCTCGGCGGGCACGTGGCGCGCGGGCTCCGGCAGCCGCCGCAGCGCGTAGGCCAGGGCGCCGGCCGAGAAGGCGGCGGCCAGCAGGCCGGGCGCGGCGGGGTGCAGCGCGTGGCCGAGCCCGCCCAGCGCGGGACCCAGCGTGAAGCCGATCCCGAAGGCCATCCCGATCAGCGCCATGCCCCGGCCCCGCTCCTTGGGCGGCGTCACGTCGGCGATGTAGGCGTAGGCGGTGGCGATCGTCCCGCCGAACACCCCGGCGGTGAGGCGCGAGGCGAACAGCCCCGCGAGGCTCTCGGCGTGCGCGGCCCAGGCAAAGAGCAGGTAGGAGAGCAGGGAGCCGCACAGGCCCACGAGGATCGCCGGCCGGCGCCCCACGCGGTCCGACCAGCGGCCCCACAGCGGCGCGGCGACGAACTGCATGGCCGAGAACGAGGTGAAGAGGAGCCCGATCACGAGTTCGGAGGCGCCGTACCGGTCGGCGTAGAGCGGGAGCAGCGGGAGCACGATCCCAAAGCCCAGCAGGTCGATCACGACCGTGAGGAAGATGGAGAGCAGGCCGGGCGTCCGCACGGGCAGACGGTACGCCAGGGGGACGCGCGCCGCCGCTTCCTGCCACCCGGCCGCGCCGCCCCCCCGCGCCCCGCGGGCCGGGGCGGGGCCTTGGGATCGGGCGGCGGTCCCCGGGGGGGGCGGGCGGCCGCCTCCCGGTATCTTCCGCGGGATGAAGATCTACACCCGCGGCGGGGACGACGGCAGCACCGGGCTGTTCGGGGGCGGGCGCGTGGCCAAGTGCCACGCCCGCGTCGCCGCCTACGGCGCGGTGGACGAGTTGAACGCCTGCCTGGGCTGGGCGCGCGCCGCCCCGCTCCCCGGCCCGCTCGACGAGGTGCTCGCCCGCGTCCAGGCCGAGTGCTTCCGCGTGGGCGCCGTGCTCGCCTCTCCGCCGGGGCGCGATCCCGGCGTGTGCCCGGTGGGCGACGCGGAGGTGGCGGCGCTGGAGGCGGCGATCGACGCCCTGGAGGATGGCCTGCCCCCGCTGCGAAACTTCATCCTGCCCGGCGGCGCGGAGGGCGCGGCCCGGCTCCACCTGGCCCGCACGCTGTGCCGGCGCGCCGAGCGGGCCGTGGTCGCCCTCGCGCAGGAGGAGGCCGTGGACGGCGTGCTCGTGCGCTGGCTCAACCGGCTCTCGGACCTGCTCTTCGTGCAGGCCCGCGCCGCCAACCACGAGGCCGGCCGCGGGGACGAGCCCTGGGTGGGGCGGGGCCGGTGAGCGCGGCGCGGCCGCCGGTCTTCCTCGGGCCGCTGGAGGGCCGCGCGTTCGTCGACGCCGAAGGCGCCGACGCGCTCGACTACCTGCACCGCATGCTCACGCAGGACCTGCGGGGCCTCACCCCGCGCCGCTGGCGCCACGCCTGCTTCCTGGACGTGCGCGGGCGCATCCTGGCCGACCTGCGGGTGTGGCACCTCGGCGACCGCCTGCGCCTCGTGCTGGACGCGGGGCAGGCCCCCTTGGCCCTGGCGGCCCTCGAGCGGACCGTGATCGCCGACGACGTGCGCTTCGGGCCGCCCGAACCCGTCGCCGGGCGCCTGCTCGGGGGCGCGGCGGCGCCGGGGTGCCTCGAGGCCGCGGGCCTGGCGGCGCCGGGCCCGGGCGATGTGGCGTCCGAGGGCGAAGGTCCCCCCTGGGTGGTGCGGGAGGACCGCGGGAGGGTGCCCGCCTTCGAACTCCTGGGCCCGCCCGCGAGCCTGGAGGGGCCGGCCCGGCGCCTTGAGGCGGCCGGAGCCGTGGCCGTGGACGCCGCCTTCCTCGAGCGGCTGCGCCCCGAGCAGCGCTTCGCGGGGCTCGAGGCGCTCAAGGCGCAGATCGAACGCGACGTCGTCGCCGCGCGCGCGATCGCCGCCGGAAAGGGGGCGCGGGCGAGAAGCCTCGCCATCGACCTCGTTCTCGGCCTGGTCGGAGTGGCGCTCGCCGGATGGCTCGTCCGGCCCGGCCTCGCCGGCCATGC
>JAPKHB010000226.1 GCA_026647295.1 Planctomycetota bacterium
ATAGGTCGCGCCGAGCCGGTAGCGCAGCGACAACTGGTGCCTCGCCGCCAGCGCCCAGTCGAGCGCCGCCACCTGCTCGTGGCGCGAGCCGACGCCGCCGAACTCGACCCCGGGCGCGGCGCTGAGCCGGTATTGGCCCGACAGGTGCAGCGACGGGTGCAGCCACGACGGCGGCAGAGCGAGCGCCACCGGCGCGCCGAGCGCGCGCGCCCAGAGCTGCACGAGCCACCACAGCGACGCCGTTATCAGCCCGAGCATGCCGAGGAAGAAGAAGTAGCGGTGCGGCGCGACCGCGAGCCAGCGCAGCGAGGCGCGGCCCGGCGGCGCCGCGTTCGCCGCCGCCGCGCTGCTTTGCGCCTGCGCGCACTCCTACGAACTGGAGCGGCGGGAGACGCCGGTCCACGTCTGGCTCTCGGTCCCGGAGTTCGCGGCCCGGGGCGGCCAGATCGAGGCGGTCGTCTACGTCGGCCCCCACAAGGTGGTGGAGGGACCCGTGGCGTTTGCGCCGGGGATCCAGACGGTGCGGCTGCCCACGGCGTACCTGCGCGCGGGCCCCCACCGGGTCTCGGTGATCCTGCGGGGCGGGCGGCCCAGCGTGACCACCGACGTGACCGTGGAGGGCGAGGGGTGGCTGCACATCGTGGCGCGGGGTCCGACCGCCAGCGTCGAACTCCTCTCCGAGCAGCCGCGCCTCGGGCCGCGCTGATGCCCCGGCCCGCCTTGGGCGGGCGGCGTGTAGGTCTATGCTGGGGCGATGAGCGCTTCCCACCCCCTTCCCGCCGCGGCCGCGCCGCCGGCCTACGACCACGCGGCCGAGGCCGCCCGCCTCGCCTATCCGGACGTCGTCGTCGAGGGCCGGCGCCTCAACCGGGCCACGGCCACGGTCGCGGTCGCGGGGCCGGCCGAGGACGAGGCCGCCCGCGCGCTGCGCGAGGCCTGGGCGAGGGGGATCTTCCCCACCACGCAGGCCGCGGACGCCCCCGTGATCCCCCTGGGCTGGCCGACGCACGGCCCCTTCGTCGCCACGCCCCGCGGCGTCACCTTCGACGCCTACCTGGGCGTCGCGCAGAAGATCCTGGACGAGCGCCACCCGCGCTTTGAGGCGATGCTCGAGGCCCTCGCGCAGGCCGGCGTGCTGCTGCGCCGCGAGATCCTGACGGACGACTTCCTCGCGCCCGATCCGGGCCGCACGGTCAAGACCCCGGCGGATCTCGCGGCGCTGTGGGCCGGCGCGGTCGGGGAGCGGTGGGCGGCCCCCGGGGGCTGGAAGTGCTTCTTCTCCTCCAGCGGCGCGGAGTCGGTCGAGGCCGCCATCAAGATCTGCTACCAGGTCGCGTACAAGCGTTTCCTCGCCCGGCACGGCCCCGCGGTGCTCGCGCGCGTGCAGGCCGAACTCGGCGTGCGCCGCGCGCCCTACCTGGACGCCGATCCGAGCCTCTCCGACCACCCGGCCTACGAGAGCTATCCGTTCTTCCTGGTGGGCTGCGAGGGCGCCTTCCACGGCCGCACGCTGGGGGCGCTCGCGCTCACCTGGAGCAAGCGCGCCCAGCGCCTGGGCTACCCCAAGCCCGAAACGGTGCACCACATCCCCTACAACGCCCCGGGCGACCCCTTGGGCGAGCGCCTCGACCCCCGGCCGCTGGCCGAGATCCTGGCGGTCCCCGGCGAACTCGCGCGGGTCGTGCGCGAGGCCCGCCGGATCCCGCGCGACCTCCTGGCCGGGGTCGTGGCCGAGCCCTTCCAGGGCGAGGGCGGCTACTGGCCGGGGGAACCGGCCTTCTTCCGGCGCCTGCGCCACGGGTGCGACGAGACCGGCGCGCTGCTGGTGGTGGACGAGGTGCAGTCGGTGGGCCGCACCGGCCGCCTCTTCATGACCGAGCACCTGGGCGTCAGGCCCGACGTGCTGTGCACCGCCAAGAGCATGGTGATCGGGGTCACGATCGCCGCGGGCGAACTCGCGCGCCACCTGCACACCGGCTGGCACAGCAACACGTGGGGGTCCGGCCGGGTCTTCGACACGAACTTCGCCTACGCGACGCTGGACGCCTTCCTCCACCACCGCGACCCGACCTTCGGCGGGCTCTCCTACGCCCAGAACGTGGAGGTGAAGGGGGCGCGGCTCGCGGCGGGGCTCGAACGGCTCATGGCGAAGCACCCACAGGTCCTCGTAGGCCAGCGCGGCCGGGGCCTGATGCGCGCCATCCTGGTGCGCCGGCGCGCCGACCTGATCCGCACGGCCTGGGCGCGGGGCCTCAAGCTCCTGGGCTGCGGGTGGGACGCGGAGGTCAGCGCGGTGCGCGTGCTCTTCCTCGCCGACACGCTCACGCGGGAGGTGGACGAGTTCCTGCGCGTGCTCGACGAGACGCTGTCCGCCATGCGATGAGGCCGGCGCCGAGGAGCAGCAGCAGGACGACCCCGGTGCGCGAGGCGCCGCCGGCGTCCGCCGCGGAGGCCTCGATGGCCAGCCGCCCGGGGGCGTGCTCGCCGCGGAAGTAGTAGACGCGCCCCAGGCGCGGCAGCGGGACGTCGACGCCCATGAGCCCGGCCTGGGTGCGCGGGGCCTGGCCGGCCGCGGCGCGGCCCTCGCCGTCCTTGAAGTCCTGGGCGTAGCGGCCGGCGTCGAGCCCAACCCTCCCGTCCGCGTCCAGGTCCTCCAGACGGGTCTGCAAGCCCATCTGGGCGGTCTGGCCCAACGCCGCCTCGGGCGCCGGGGGGGCGCGGGTCGCGGCGCCCAGTTGGCGGTTCCGGCCCTGCTCCAGGGCCAGCTTGTCGTTGAGCCAGGCGATGCCGAGGGCGAGGTTCTCGCTGGCCCCGGCCGCGTAGGCGTCCTTGGCCTCCTCCTGCTTCATCCGCTGGGCCTTGCCGGCCACGTTCTTGCGCTGCTCGGTCTCGCGCCGCAACTCGAGCCCGCCCTCGATCTGCTTCTTTAGGTCCAGGTACTCCGTGCCCGCCGCTTCGCCGCCGGGCGCCTCCCCGGCCTTGTTGAAGCGCCACGCCGCCCGCCCCTGGGCCGGCGCGACCTCGGCCTGCTCCTCGAGCACGAGGAAGGTGGCGGCGTTGCCGGCGAACTCCTCCGGGCGCAGGCCCGTCGCCGTCAACTGGCGCTCGGCCTCCGCGAGGTCGTTCTGGACCTGGATGCGGCAGCCGAGCCAGCCCTTCTCGGCGGTCTGGATGCGCAGGGCGAGCACGCTGCGCAACGGGGCCGGGGCGGCGGCCTCCAGGCGCTTGGCCTGCTCGAGCAGCGCGAAGCCGTTCTCGCACGCGGCCACGCGCTGCGAGAGGGTGCCGCGTTCGGCCACCTGGAGCAGGTCGAGCGCCTCCTTGACCGCCACCTCGGCCAGGTCGGCCGAGACGTCGGCGGCCTGCGCCGCCACCAGGTGGCCGTCGAACTCGTAGTCGTGCCCCTCGGGCAGGAGCAGGCGCACGACGCTGCGGTCCACCCGCACGTCGAGCACCTCCGGAAGCGGAAGTTCCCAGCGCGCCTCGCCGTCCAGCGCACCGCCCGCCGGCGCGCGGTACAGCACCGTCACCTCGTAGCCCGTGCCGCCCAGCGGCACCTTGGGGATCGGCAGCAGCAGCGTCCCCCCGGCCCCGGCCAGGGGCTTCACGGGCTCCCCGGCGCTGCTCGCGCCGAACAGGACCGCGCCCGCGGGGAGGCGGAAGCGCAGGAACTGGCGCGCGCGGTTGAACAGGCGCCAGGTCAGGCGCACCCGCGCGTGCCCGTCCAGGCCGACGACCGCGTCGGCGACCGCCGCGAGCACCACGGCCTCGGCCTGCACCTCCAGCGGCCGGCGCAGCGCCCGGACGTCGAGGGCGAAGGGGCGGTGGCCGCCGTAGGCCCGCGCCACGCCGGTGCGGTCGACGCCCGTGGGCACCACCGGGATCTCGGCCCACTGCACCTCCTCCGGGCGCGGGGCGAGGGGCTCGACCACCACCTCGCCGTCCAGGAAGTTGCGCACGAGGCTGAACCAGCGCGTGCCGGCCGCGCCCTCGGGGACGACGGAAAGGACCGCGCGCCCCGGCTCCCAGGCCTGCGAGACGCTGACCTCGATCACGCCGCCCCGCGGCGCCTGGAGGCGCAGTTCGTACAGCGTCCCGGCCGTCTCGCGCCCGTCCGGCCCCGCGCGCACGGCCCGCTCGGCCCGCTGCTCGCGCAGGTCGCGGGTGCGCACCTCGTCCCGGGCCGCGTGTCCGCCGTCGGGCACGAAGAGCGCGAGCCGGTCGGTCAGGCCGCGGCGGACGTCGAAGAGGACCAGCGACTCCAGGCGGTGGGTCTCGTCGCCGGGGGCGACGAGGGTCACCACGATGGCCCGCCGCTCGACCGCCGGGGTGCCCAGGCCCACCCACAGCGAAGCCCCGAGCGGGGCCTCCCAGGCGAAGGCCTGCACCAGCGTCGCCTGCTCCACCGGCGCGGGCGGGAGCCGCCCGGGGATCGCCGGCAACGCCACCAACCCCGCGACGGCGCCGGGACGGACCTCGACGTCGGAAAGGGCGTGCAGCACCAGCGTGCCCCGGTCGCGCGCGGCGCCCTCGAGCGCCCAACGCGGGATCGCGACGTTCTCGCGCACGCCGCCCAGGCGGCGCACGAGTTCCACCTCGACGCCCCGGGCGCCCGCGGCCAGCGTCGCGTAGCGCAGGACCAGGCGGCGGTCGTCGCCCTCGCCCACGAGCCACCAGTCGCGCAGGCCCGGGCTGCGCACGGCCCGCACCTCGTCGGCGCCGGGGAGCGCGAACACCAGTTCGCCGAGCGGGGCGCGCTCGACGCGCACGCTGGCCTCGAGGCGGGCCCGCAGGTGGTCGTCGCCCAGCACGACCCGGATCAGGCTCTCGGCCTCGAGGCGCGGCGGCACGCGGTCGACCCGCACCTCGAGCGGCGCCGGCCGCGCCGCGAAGCTCCACGCCCCCACCACGACGCCCCCGGGCTCGGGCCCGGCGTGCTCGGGCCCCCGGGGCCGGGCGGTGCGGAACAGGCCCTCGGACGCGCCCAGGTCCAGGCGCAGGGCCGGGTCGGCGTTCACCACGACGCGCCCGGACTCGCCGGTCGTGTCGAGCACCGCGAGTTCGGCGAGCGCCTCGGTGCGCTCCGGGCCGGCGGCGGCGCGAAACACCCGGACCCGCAGCGGCACCACGCCCCCGGCGGGGGCCGCAAAGTGCACGCGCAGCCGCGGGGTGGGCTGGCGCAGGACCTCCCAGCGGGCCACCTGCGGCCCGCCGGCCTCCAACACGCGCGTGCCCGCGGGCAGCGCGAGGTCCACGAAGGGCGCCTGGCCCTGGAGCACGTGCAGGTCCACGTCCGCCTGCGTCTCGGTGCCGCCGTCGCGCACGCTGTGCAGGGTGCGCGACTCGGCGCGCGTGCGCACGCTGTCGGGCAACGCCTCGGGTGGGGGTTCGACCAGCCGCACGCGCAGCGTGGGCGCCGCGCCGAGCCAGGCGCGGGCGCGCAGCACGGTGGCCCCGTCGGGCCCGGTCTCGCGCCGGGCCTCCATCCGCCCCTGACGGCCCTCGACCAGCGCGTCGCCGGCAAAGCCCGGCACCGTGAGGTCCAGGCGCGCCCCCGCGTGGGGCAGCCCCGAGAAGGCGAAGGCGCGTCCCTCGGGTCCGGTCGACACCGGCAGGTGGAACTCGACCTCCAGGCGCGCCTCGCCCACCCGCTCGAGCGCGACGCGGTAGCGCCCCTCGGCGTCCAGCAGCAGCCGCACCGGCTCCCCGTCCAGGCGCGCCGCGCTGACGGCGATTCCGCCGAGCGGCAGCGTGACGAGCAGCGGCCCCGCCCCCGGGCCGCGGCGCAGCAGGGTGGTCCGCAGCACGCCGCGCGCTTCCTCCCCTGCGACGCGGATCTCGTAGGCGGCCTCGCGCACCACGGCCATGCGCCCGAGCAACGCGAGTTCGGGGTCCTGGTCGGGGTGCGCCGCCTTGAACAGCGCGAGCCAGGTCGCCAGCGGGAGGAAGACGCGGTCCTCCGCATCCACCTCGCCCGGGCGCGCCGGGTCGTAGGGCACGAACACCCGCGTGGGCTCCTTCACCACGGGCACCGGGGGCCGGGGCTCGTCGGCGCGCGCGAGGCCGGCGTCCGGCCCGCCGGCAAGCAGCGCGAGCCCGACCCACACGGCCGTACGGCCGAGCAGCCGCGGCAGGCGCCGCAGCGCCCCGGCGGCGAGCCAAAGGCCGGCGAGCAACGTGGCCCCGTTGGCGACGCCCGCCACCCACACGCCGGCGGCCCGGCCGAAGAGGACGGCGAGCAGGAGCGCGAGCCCGGCGGCGCAAAGGAGGACGAGCCCCCGGACGCGCCAGCCGCCCGCGCGGCCCAGCCAAAGGCCCAGGCCCAGCACGGCCAGCCCGAGCAGGTGGTAGTGGACGCGGCGCCCTGCGGGGGTCGCAAGGGTGAGGTGGATCACGCCGCTTGGGCCGACCCGCGCCAGCGTCACGCCTCCCGGCGGCAAGACGACCGGGACGTCGAGCGAGAGCAGGCCCTTGCGCCTTCATGATACCGCTTGGCACCTCGCACAAGCAATCCTTTTCCGGCCTTGCTCAGGCCACGGCGATCCG
>JAPKHB010000227.1 GCA_026647295.1 Planctomycetota bacterium
CATCCCGGAGGAGGGTCCATGCGAAAGCCCCGACGGACGGAACCCCTGCGGGCGGCCCCGGCCGCCGCGTGGCGCCTCGGCGTGCTCCTGTGGCTCGCGACGGCCGCGGCGCCCGCCGCCGCCGACGAGCGCGTGGCGGCGGTGGCCGACGCCGACCTGCCCGCGGTCGGCCTGTGCGCCCCGCTCGCCGCCGAGCCGCGCACCGTGGTCCGGGCGGGCACCCCCGTGGACAGCCGCTGGTTCGCGGTGGACGGGGTTCCCGGGGTGCTGGACGCCGCGGGCCTGGAGGCGCTCCTGGCCGAGCGGGCCGGCGTCGCCCCCGGCGGCGGCCGGGCGAGCCGCCACCCGGTCTGGATCCGCGTGAGCGGCCGGCACCGCTGGGAGCACGTCGTCCGCGTGGTGAGCGCCTGCCTGCGCACGGGGATCTACCGGGTCGGCCTCGAGGTGCGCCATCCCGTGCGCCCGGGAGTGTTCGGATTCCCCCTCTTCCTGCCGGGCGACCTGCCCGGGGTCCCCGTGCCCGAGGGCCGGGCCGTCGGGCTCGAGGTGCGCGTCGGAACGGCGCTCGAGGGCGAGCCGGGCGCGCCGAGCGCGCCGAGCGACCCGGGCCGGCTCTACGCCGCGGCCCGGCGGCTGGCCGAGCGCCACCCCCAGCGCGTCGTGGTGAGCCTGCGGGTCGCCCACAACGCGCCCGTCCAGTACGCGCTCACCTGCCTGGACATGCTCTACCGCGGCGGCGTGGCGGGGGTGAAGTTGCGCATCCCCATGCTCAAGGGGCGCCTGGACATCCCGGTCACGCCCTGGGTGATGGTCGAGTCGCTGATGCTCGACCCCGATCCGCTCGGGGTCGAGGTCCCGCGCCAGCCCCCGCGCACCGAGCCCTGGCCGGACTGGGGCGCCAACGTGCCGGGCGTGCTGCTGATGCCGACGGAGGACCTGCCGACCGCCGGGGGCGCCGAGGCGGCCGCCGGCGCCGGCCGCGACGAGTGGCCCGCCCACGGCGGGGGGCCCGTGCCGCGGGGCCTGCGCCAGCGCGCCGCGCTCACGGCCACCAACTACGGCAGCGGGCTCGCCACGGCGCTCCAGGCCGGCCTCCGGGGCGGGCCGGAGGCGGTCGCCTACCTCGCCGAGCGGCTGCGGCCGCTGGCGGAGTTCACCGAAGCGATGCGCCCGGCGCGCGAGGCCTTCCCCGACGCCACCCACGCCGTCCCCAATGCGCTGATGGTGGACGTGCTGCTCTACCGCGCGGGCCGCGGCGTCGCCCACCTGGAGGCGACGCTCGAACTGACCGGCGACGAGCCCGACTTCGTCTTCCTGCGCGTCGGGCGGGGCGAGGGGGGCGGCGTGGCCCCCGCTCCGCAGGAGGATCCCTCCCGCACCGGCGTGGCGGGGGCGCTGCGCGTCCTGCTCGAGGCCGCGCTGGCCGACCTGGGCACCCGGGGGAGCGAGGCGCTCGCGCTCGCCCCGGCCGAACAGGTGCTCGCCTGGCTCCCGCCGGTGGCCCACGCCGCCGTCGCGCCGGCGCTCGCGCGTCGGCCCGCGGAGTTGGAGGCGGTGGTCCGCATGGTGCGCGCGACGCCCTTCGACCAGGTCGTCGTGCGGCCCGTGAGCGGGTCGCTCTCGGTGCGCTCCGGCGAGCGGGTCGT
The DNA here is from genome assembly GCA_026647295.1 of Planctomycetota bacterium. Classification (GTDB taxonomy): domain Bacteria; phylum Planctomycetota; class PLA2; order PLA2; family JAEUHO01; genus JAPKHB01. The sequence goes on from JAPKHB010000227.1 coordinate 1,647, forward strand.
GGGGGTCCTCAACCTGGGCCTGACCACCGAACGGGGGGAACTGCGCGTCGCCGGCCTCGGGCCGCGCCGCGCGCCGCGCTGATCCGCCCGCGCCCGGGTCGGTCCGGGCTCCGGTGGAGGCCCGCTTCTGGCAAGATGCGCCCTGGCGGGGTCGCCGCGGCGGCGCCCCCGGCGCGAGGAGGGCCCGTGAGCACAGCCATCGGATGGGGCGCGCCGCCGCTGGCGGCCGGGGCCTTCTTCGGCGTCTTGCAGGCGCTGTTCCTCGCGCTGCATTGGGCGGCGGTCAACGTGCTGGTGGGGCTCGCGTTCCAGCACGCCTGGGCGCGCCGCGACGAGGTCGCGCTCGACCGCCGCCTGGCCGGGGCGCTGCCCGGGGCGCTCGCCCTTTCCATGATCCTGGGCGTCGGCTCGCTCGCCTTCCTGCACCAGGCCCACGGCGAGCGCTTCGCCGTCGCGGCCGGGCACCTGGGGGCCGCGTGGATCGTGGGCGGCGCGGGCCTCCTGCTCGCCTGGGGCGCGGCGCTCCGGGGCTGGCGGCGGGCGCGCGCCGGGCGCGCGGCGGGCCGGGGCGCGCGGGCCCTCGTGCTGCTGGGCCTCGCGGCGTTCTCCTACGTGCTGGTGCTCACGATCTCGCTGGGGGAGAAGCCCGAGGCGCTCGCCGCCGCCGCGCGCGGCGACCTGGGGCCGGCCCTTGCGGGCACGGGCGCGCTGCAGCGCTGGTTCCACGAGTTCCTGGGTGCGATCGCCCTGGGCAGCGTGGCGCTCCTGTACCTGGCCGCCCGCGAGCGCGCCGCCGGGGGCGCCGCCGCGGCCCAGTGGGGGCCGCGCGCCGTGCGCACCGCGTTCGTGGCCACGGGGCTGGGCGTGCTGGGCGGCGTGTGCACGCTGCTCAAGGCCCCCTCCGAGGTGGGCGGGGCGCTGCCGGGCATCCTGCTCACGGTGGGCATCGTGGCGGGGCTCGCCGTGCCCTTCCACATGCACATGGCGTGGGCCCGCGTGCGCCCGCGCCTCATCGGCGTCGCCGCGGGCCTGGCGCTGGGCTGCCTGGTGGCCAAGGCCGGGCTGCGCCTGGCGATCCGGGCGCGGCGCCTCGACGGGGCGTCGGCGCTCGAGGAGGTCGCGCCCGTGGGCGCCGCCGCGCTGGTGGGCGGCGCGGCGGCCGTCGTCGGTGCGCTGGTCCTCCTGGGCTGGGCGCTGCGCTGGGCGCGCACGCCGCGCGCGCGCTGACGCCCCGCGCGCGGTCGGGCGTTGCCAGGGCGGGCGTGCGCGGCCACAATGCCCGGCGATCGGAGGCTGCCATGCGCACCGTGTCCGCGCGCGCCCCCCTGGCGCTGCTCGCGCTGCTCGCCCTGCTGGCCCCGCCGCCGCGCCCGGCGCGGGGCGACGGCGCCGACGCCACGTTCGCCCACGCCGCCCTGGCGGAGGTCGAACTCGGCACGCCGATCCAGAGCGACCTGGCGATCCTGATCCCGCTCGTGCGCAAGAAGCCCGTCGAGCCCGTGGACGTGGTGACGCAGTGGGCGGCCGACGGGCTGGTCTTCGAGGAGTCCACGTTCCCCTCCCGGCCCTACGGCGTGGAGGCGCGCAATGCGGGCCCCCGCCCCGTGCTCGTGCACGGGGGCACGGTGCTGGTCGGCGGCCGGCGCGACCGGCTGCTGCGCCACTCGGTGATCCTGGCCCCCGGCGAGGGGGCGGAGTTGGAGGCGCTGCCGGCCGAGTCGGCCGACCACGCGCGGCGCGACCCCGTGCCCTTCGCGATGGCGTCCTCGCTCGCGCCGGTGTACCTGCGCCGCAGGGCGGACTTCGGGGGCAGCCGCGGGCTGGTCGGCACCTTCGTCGCGCGCAACCTGGAGTTCCGCAACCCCGGCGACTCGCGGCGTTCGCTCGCCGCGATCGGCGCGTCGCGCCGGCTCCAGGAGACCAGCCACAAGACGCGGGCCAGCCTGGCCGCCACCCTGGCCGCGCGCCCCGACGAGGGCGTCGTGGTCGGCGGCATCAGCGCCATCCGCGGCCGCCTCCAGGCGCTCACGCTGTACGGCACGCCCGAGTTGCTGCGGGCCTCCGCCTCGGCGTACCTCCTGGGCGAGACCTACTCGGCCGCGGCCATCGCCATCCAGGCCGAACGCCACGGCATCCCGCGCGCCGGGGGCACGGACCCCGAGCGCACGCTCGAGATCGTCGTGCGCCGCGCGCGCGAGTTGCTCGAGCGCCTGCGCCAGGCCCGCTTCAAGTCCGACCCTGCCCACCCCAACGGGGCCCACGGCGAGTGCCTGGTGATCCAACTCGCCGACGGCTCGCGCGGCCACGCCATCGGCCACGCCGGGCGCCTCGTGCACCTTACGGTGTACGCGCACGACCCGTTCGAGAGCGCCTACTACGGTTCCTCGATCAGCCTGGAGGACGAGGGCCTGCGCTCCGACCCCGAGCGGCCCGGCCAGGCGGAGCTCGAGCGGCGCGCCGGCCAGGGGGGCCGCTTGAGCGAGTACGAGGAGCGGCTGCTGCGCCGCCTGCGGGGCGGGGGCGGGCTGGGCGTCGGTCCGGGCGCCGGCGGCGCGGGCGGCGCGGGCCGCGGCCTCGGCGGGGGGCTGCGGTAGCCCGCCGCGTGCGCGCGCCATGAAGGTGAAGCAGGCGGCGGGCGACTTCGTGGTGGAGGAGGTGCTCGCCCGGCCGGTGGAGCCCGCGGGTCCCTTCACGCTCTACCTCCTGCGCCAGCGCGGCCTGGGCACGCAGGCGGCGGTGCGGGCGCTCGCGCGCGCCTGGCGCCTGCGCCCGGCCGACTGCTCGTTCGCGGGGCTCAAGGACCGCTGGGGGGACACGGTGCAGTGGCTGGCGATCCGCCGCGGCCCGCCGCGGACCCACCACGAGCCGGGCTTCGAGGTCGAGCCGCGCGGCTACACGGGACGGCCACTGGGGCGCTCGGACGTCGACCGCAACCGCTTCCGGCTGGTGCTGCGCGACTTGAGCGAACGCGAGGCCCAGCGGGCCCGCGAGCGCGCCGCCGAGGTGGGGGCCTTTGGCTTCGCCAACTACTACGACGACCAGCGCTTTGGCAGCATGCGCGCCACGCCCGGACGCCTGGTGTTCGGGGCCTGGCTGCGCGGCGACGCCGAGGGGGCCTTGCGCCTGGCGATCGCGGCCCCCGGCGCGCAGGACCGCAGCCGCCTCAAGGCGCGCCGGCGCCTGCTCGCCGAGCGCTGGGGCGCCTGGGCCGAACTCGCCGCCCGGCTCGATCCCTCGCCCGAGCGGCGCCTCTGCGGGGCGCTCGCCGCGGGCGCCGGCTTCGCGGCGGCCTACGGGATGCTGGACGCCCACCTGCGCGCGCTGCACGCCGGCGCCTGGCAGGCGTGGGTGTTCAACGCGGGGCTTAGGCGGGCGATCGGCCCCGGGCCGAGCGCACCGGGGATCGGCCAGCGCTACGTCTTCTACCCGGGGCCTGCGGGCGCGCTTTCCGACCTCGCGATCCCGCTGGCGGCCCCCGGGGCCGAGGCCCACCCGCTGCTCGACGAGGCGCTCGCCGCCGAGGGCGTGGATCGGACGCGGCTCGCCGGGACGCCGTTGCGGCGCGGCCTTCGGCCGGCGGTCGCCCGCGCCGAGGGACTCGAGGTGTCCGGCGTGGAGAAGGACGCACGCAATCCGGGGCGCCGCGCGTTGCGCCTTGCCTTTGCGCTCGGGCGCGGCAGCTTCGCCACCATGCTGCTCAAGCGGCTCACCCATGACGCGCGGCGCCGATAGGGGGCGCCGGGAGGCGTGGCCGGCGGCCCGGCCCGCGCCCCGCGGCGCGGGTCGGGCCGGACGTTGGCGGGGCCCGGCGCGACCGTAGGCTCTGCCGACCCATGCGCGAAGACCTCCTGCCCGGCTTTCGCTTCCGGCGCGACCCCCACACGGGGGAGCGCGTGCTGGAGGTCTCGGTGACCGGCGAACGCCTCATCGAGATGCCCCTGTTCAACAAGGGCACCGCGTTCGCCGAGGAGGAGCGCGACACGCTCGGCCTGCGGGGCCTGCTCCCGCCGCGGGTCGTGAGCTTTGAACGCCAGATGGAGCGCGTGCTCTGGGGCTTCGAACAGCAGGAGAGCGACCTGGAGCGCTACCTGCACATGATGGCGGTGCTGGACCGCAACGAGACGCTGTTCTACCGCCTCCTGGTCGACCACTTCGAGCGCATGCTCCCGATCGTCTACACGCCCACGGTCGGGCTGGCCTGTCAGAACTTCGGGCGCATCTTCCGCCGCACGCGGGGCGTCTACATCGCCCCCGACGACATCGACCGCGTCGACGCGATCCTCGCCCGCTGGCGCTACCCCAACGTGCGGGTCGTGGTGGTCACCGACGGCGAGCGCGTGCTCGGGCTGGGCGACCTGGGGGCGGGCGGGATGGGCATCTCGATCGGCAAGGCCTCCCTGTACGTGGCCGCCGGCGGGATCCACCCGGCCTACGTGCTCCCGGTCTGCCTGGACGTGGGCACCGACAACCCCGCGCTGCGCGACGAGCCGCTCTACCACGGCCTGCGAAAACGCGAACCTGACCGAAGGCGAGCGAGCCGATCCGCTCAATTACTCCCCCGGCGACGTGCTGGTCTTCCACCAGAATGCAAAGGGATTCAGGAAGGGAGAGCGCGTCGTCGTCGGCAGCGAGCCGCTGCCGCTCGATCAGGCCGGCAAGTTCCAGGTCTTCCGGCCGGGCATCCTGCCGGTGGCTCCGGGCGACAAGCTGCGTATCACCCGGAATGGCAAGACGGCGGACGGGCACGGCGACCTGAACAACGGGACCCTCTGCACGGTTGCCGGCTTCACACGCGACGGCAACATCCGGCTCACGAACGGGAAGACGATCGGCGAAGATTACGGGCACCTGGCCCACGGGTATTGCGTTACCTCGCACAGTTCCCAAGGTCGCACCGTG
>JAPKHB010000228.1 GCA_026647295.1 Planctomycetota bacterium
GCTGGTGGAGGCCGGGCCCTGCACCGTGGTGCAGCGCAAGACCGCCGCCCGGGACGGCTACGACGCCATCCAACTCGGCTTCCGGCCCCAGCGCGAGTCGCTCGTGACCCGCCCGCGGGCCGGACACTTCAAGAAGGCCGGGGTCGAGCCCCAGCGCGTCCTGCGCGAGGTGCGGCTCACCGACCCGCAGGAGGCCCCGGAGGTGGGGGCCCGCCTCACCTGCGAGATCTTCGCGCCCGGCGAGTTCGTGGACGTGATCGGCACCATGAAGGGCCGTGGGTTCCAGGGCGTGGTCCGCCGCCATGGCTTCGCCACGATGAAGGAGTCGCACGGCGCCCACTTCTTCGTGCGCCACGCCGGCTCCATCGGCAGCCGCAAGCCCCAGCACACGCTCAAGGGCACGCGCATGGGCGGCCAGTACGGCAACACCCGCGTCACGGTGCAGAACCTCAAGGTGCTGCGCGTGGACCCCGAGCGCAACCTCCTCTACGTCCAGGGGGCGATCCCCGGCCCCAGCGGCGGGCTCGTGCTCCTGCGCGCGGCCAAGAAGAAGCCGCCGGCGGCGTAGGCGCCCGCGGGGGCCGGGCCCGCCGTGGCGCGGGCCGGACGGATTCCGGCGGCGGGGTGCCCGACGCCGGGGCATGCTGGTCGCGGCCCGCGGCCCGGAGGCCCCGCCCATGTACCGACTCTTCCTCGCCCAGCGCTACCTGCGCACCCGCCTGGTCAACCTGCTGTCCGTGGGGGGGGTGATGGTGGGGGTGGGCGTCCTGATCGTCGTCGTGTCGATCATGGACGGCTTCCAGGACCAGGTGAAGACGGTGGTGCGCGGCAACCTCTCGCACCTCATCCTCACCCCCCGCGAGGAGGTCGAGCCCTTCGAGTCGCTGGAGGCGGCCCTGCGCCGGGAGTTCCCCGAGGTGGAGGCGGTCTCGCCGCAGTTGCACTTCTTCCTCTTCCACGAGTACCAGAGCCAGAAGCTCCAGGTCCTCGGGGAGGGCAACCGCGCCTTCCACCAGCTCACGGCCATCGGGGTGCGCTGGGCCTACGAGGCACGGGTCTCGTCGCTGCCCGAGTACCTGCTCTGCGCGCGCCACCCGGACCAGCCCTTTCGCGACGACGCGGCGCGGGCCCGGGAGAAGCGCACCGTGCTGGTCAGCCGGGCCTTCGCCGAGCGCTTCCTGGGCACGCCGCCCCCCCCCGAGGGCGGCGGGGACCCCCAGTGGGAGTGGCTGCTCGGCCGCGAGGTGCGGGTGATGCTGGGCACGATCGAGTCCGGCGTCGAGGGGGAGCCCGCGTTGCGCGCGAGCAGCTACAACCTGGTGGTCTCCGGCGTCTACGACGCCCACGACACGGTGCAGGACCTGGGCACCTGCTACATGGACATCGACCAGCTCCGCGGGCTGATCGGCCTCGACAAGGCCCGCCACGAGTACAGCGAACTGCGCGTGCGGCTCGGGGACTACCGCCACGCCGAGGCGCTCAAGCCCCGCCTGGCGGCGCGCCTGCCCGGGTTCGTCGTCGAGACCTGGGAAGACCAGCGCGCCGACTTCCTGCGCGCGGTGGACACCGAGAAGGTGATGCTCGTGATCGTGCTCTCGTTCATCACGCTCTTGAGCGGCTTCATCATCCTGGCCACGCTCACCCTCACCGTCGTCGAGAAGACGAAGGACATCGGCATCGTGGCGGCCCTGGGCGGGAGTTCGACCGGCATCCTGTCGATCTTCCTGTTCAACGGCCTGCTGATCGGCGTGCTGGGGTCGGTGCTGGGGCTGGGGCTGGGGTGGGTCTTCACGGAGAACGTGAACGCGATCAAGGACTGGCTGGCCGGCGCGGGCGTCACGGTCTTCGATCCGAACGTCTACCACTTCCGGCACATCCCCACGATCTGGAACTGGCCGAGCGTGCTCGCGATCATGCTGGGGTCGGCGGCGGTGGCGTTCCTGGCGGGCCTGGTGCCGGCGCTCAGGGCCGCGCGCATGGACCCCATCCGGGCGCTGCGCTATGAGTGAGGCCCCGGACCCGGCCCCGGCGATCGCGCTCACGGCGCGCGGGCTGCACAAGTCCTACCGCGTGGGCGGGCGCCCCCTGCACGTGCTCAAGGGCGTGGACCTCGAGGTGTGCGAGGGCGAGATCCTGGCCATCGTGGGCAAGAGCGGGGGGGGCAAGAGCACCCTGCTCCACGTGCTGGGGATGCTCGACCGCGCGGACCAGGGGCAGATCGTCTTCGAGGGCCGCGACCGCGCGGCCCTGGGGGCCGCCGAGCGGGCCCGCCTGCGCAACCAGGCGATCGGCTTCGTGTTCCAGTTCTACCACCTGCTCCCCGAACTGACGGCGCTCGAGAACGTGCTCCTGCCCGCGATGATCCGCCACGGCGGCGCGGCCTGGCGGCGCGAGCGCGGCGCCGCCCGCGAGCGGGCCCGCGCGCTGCTCGCCCTGGTGGGGCTGGGCGACCGCGCCCACCACCGACCCGCGCAACTGTCGGGCGGGGAACGCCAGCGCGTGGCCATCGCCCGGGCGCTGGAGAACCAGCCGCGGCTGCTGCTGTGCGACGAGCCGACGGGCAACCTGGACGGGCGCACGGCGCGCGACGTCCAGACCCTGCTCTGGGGCCTCAACGAGCGCCAACGGCAGACGATGATCGTGGTGACGCACGACGAGCGCCTGGCCGAGGAGGCCACGCGGGTGCTGCACCTGGACGACGGCCGCATCCGCGAGCGCTCCACCCCCGGCGTGGAGGACCTGCCGGCCGCCGCGGCGGCCGCCGGGCGGGCGGGTGGGGATCCCGCGGATGACCCGGTCGGCGCGGCCGGCTAACGCGGGGCCCGGGGCCGCGTGGCCCGCCGCTCGCTGGCCGGCGGCCGGTGCGGACCCGTCAGCCCGCGCGGGAGCCCCAGGACCTCGCGCAGGAGGATCGCCCGGCGCAGCCCCTCGCGGCCTGCGACCCCGGGGCGCAGGCCGAGGCGCTCGTGGGCGCGGCGGGCCCGCGGAAGGGCCGGCGCGGGGGCGGGCGGCGGCCGGGGCGCGGGCGGCAGCGCGTCGCCCGCCACGTCGGTGGGCAGGACGGGGTGGAGGTCGACGCCCCCGGCCTCCGCGGGCGCCTCCGAGGGCAGGCTCGTCCCGGGGGGCGGCGCCAGGGGCTCGAGGTCGGCCTGGTCCTCCTCGTCGGGCAGCGAGGCCTCGTCCCACTCGGGCCGCCCCCAGGGGTCGGGCGTGGGGGCCGGTCCGACCTCGCCGCGCGCCGTCTCCCCGTCCGGCGACTCGGCCCGGCGGCGGGCCCGCTCTGCGGCCACCTTCCCGGCCCTTTGGGCGGCCTCGCGGCGCTTGCGCGCGCGTTCGGCCATGGCCGTCACCAGCCACACCAGGAAGGTGATGATCAGGAAGACGAGTTGGCCGTCGAGGCGGTCCATCGGACCCTCCGGGGCCGGGGCCTACTGCGGCTCGGCGGTGGGCTTGGGCGGCTCGCCGCCCAGGCTCTGGCGCATCTCCGTGTCGGCCTGGATGTTGCGCAGGTTGAAGTAGTCCATGACCCCCAGGCGCCCTTCGCGCAGGGCCTGCGCCATGGCGCGGGGCACCTCGGCCTCGGCCTCCTTCACCTTGGCCTCGTTCTCCACGACCTTGGCGCGCATCTCCTGTTCGAGGGCGACGGCGAGCGCGCGGCGCTGCTCGGCCCGGGCCTGGGCGACGCGCTTGTCGGCCTCCGCCTGGTCGGCCTGGAGGCGCGCCCCGATGTTCTGGCCGATGTCCACGTCGGCGATGTCGATCGAGAGGATCGTGTAGGCCGTCCCGGCGTCGAGCGCCTTGGCGAGCACGGTCTTGGAGATCAGGTCGGGGTTCTCGAGTACCTTCATGTGCGACGCCGAGGAGCCGATGGTGCTGACGATGCCCTCGCCCACGCGCGCGATGATCGTCTCCTCCTGGGCGCCGCCGACGAGTTGCTTGAGGTTCGTGCGCACGGTGACGCGGGCGCGCGCGAGCACCTGGATGCCGTCCTTGGCCACGGCGGCCACCTCGCGCTTGTCCTTGCGCGGGTCGGGGCAGTCGATCACCTTGGGGATGACGCTCGTCTGGATGGCGTCCAGCACGTCGCGGCCGGCGAGGTCGATGCCGGCCGCCGTCGAGAAGTCGAGCGGGATGCGCGCCCGGTCCGCGGCGATCAGGGCCCGCGCCACCGAGACGACGTTCCCACCCGCGAGGTAGTGCGCCTCGAGGTCCTTGGTGGCCACGGGCAGGTTGGCCTGCACGAGGGCGATCTTCGAGCTCACGATGATGTTGGCGTTGACCTTCCGGAGCCACATCCCGACGAGTTCGAAGAGGGAGATGCTCGCGTTGCTGAAGTAGGCCTGCACCCAGAGCTTGAAGAACTTGAGGAAGATCACCAGGACCACGAAGACGGCCAGCAGGCCGACGATCAGCAGGATGTTGGCCAGGTCGATCTCGGCCAGGGGCGGGGGCAGGGCGGCGCGGGGCAGTCGGCTCATGGATTCCTCCCGTCCGGGGCGGCGCCGGGCGCGGGCGCGACGCGCACCTCCGGTCCCTCCACCCCTAACACGATGATCGGCGTTCCCTTCGAGATGGTCCCGGTGCGGGCGACGACCGAGATCCGTTCCTCGCCGAAGCGCCCGATCCCGCCCGGGCGCAGGTCCGTGGCCGCGATCCCTTCCTGGCCCACCAGGCGGTCGAGGGCCTCCACGCCGGCCCCGGGGGGCGTGGCGGGGCCCTCCAGCAGCATGCGCCGGCCGAAGGGCAGGCGCGGGAGCCAGCGGAAGGCCTGCCGGATCAGCAGGGGGATGAGGACGATCTCGACGCCGATCAGCACGAAGCCCAGCGTGCTGCCGGCCTCCTCGAAGAAGATGACCGTGCCCGCCAGGATGCAGCCCCCGGCCAGGAGGCCGAGCAGGCCGAGCGAGGGGAAGAACACCTCCGCGAGGACCAGCGCCAGGCCGGCCACGATCAGCACGGTCGCCAGGATCAAGCGCGCGCCTCCGTCCCCACGCCGCGCACCGTGACGCGCGTCCCCTCGACGGCCACCACCTCCACGGGCGCTCCCGCGTCGATCCACTCGCCTTCGCTCACGACGTCCTCGGGCCCGGAGCCGAAGTCCGCGAGCCCCGCCGGCCTAAGGGGCGAGAGCGTCCGCCCGCGGGCCCCGGGCGCGGGCGGGGCCGCGCCGCGCACGGGGGTGGGCGGCGGCGCGCCGGGCGCCGTGAGGATCAGGGCCCGGGCCGGGCCGAAGCGGGGCAGGTGGCGCGAGAGCAGCGCCAGCAGCAGGAAGCCGCCGAGCACCGTGCCCACGAACTGGAGCCCGAAGCGCACCAGCGCGCCGGCCTCGACCGGCGTGGGGTCGGCCGGCGAGGCGCCCGTCGCCAGGAAGAGCAGCCCGCCGGCCAGGCTCGCAAGGCCCAGGATCCCCGCGACCCCGAAGCCCGGCAGCAGGAACGCCTCGGCGAGGAGGAGCAGCACCCCCAGCCCCATCAGGAACAGGGGCAGGCCGTGGAGGTGGTCCGCCGTCGCGCTGATGAGGAGGACGAGGCCCAGCGCGACGCCGCCCACGATGGTCATGAGGCCGGGGCCCTGCCAGAGGAAGAGCATGATCGAAAGCGCCACCAGGGCGCTGAGCACCCCCGTGAGGCCGTAGAGCCAGCGGCCCGCCCGTTCCGAGACGGTGGGCCGGGTGTAGGCCACGGCCGCGTCCGGGGCCTTGAGCGCCGCAAGGAGCGCGTCCTCGTCGGCCAGCAGGCCGGCGCCCCGGGGGCGGATGAAGCCCAGGTCGAGCGCCTCCCGGGCGGTGATCGTGAGCAGTTCCCCCTTGCGCACGACGGGGCCGCCCACGCGCACGAACTCGGCGCGCGGGGCGCCGGGCACCTCCTGGGGCAGCAGGATGTCGTCGTCGGCCGCCCCCTCGAGGTCGTGGCCCTTGACGAAGTAGGTGCGCCCGTCCCCGACGTGGCGCACGCGCACGACCTCCAGGTGCTTGCTCACCATCGCCTCGGCGAGGAGCACCGGGTAGCCGTTGGCCTCGGCGCAGCGCCGGAACCAGGCGCGCAGCGGGCTCTCGATCTTCTCTCCGGCTTCCTCGTAGCCGCCCGCGCCCGGGGCCATCAGGATCGGCTGGCAGTCGCCCAGGGTGGCGTCCGGGGCCATCTGCAACTCGTCGCACGAAAGGGCGATGAAGGCCGCCGCGGAGATGGCCTTGGTCGGCACCCAGGCCACCACGTGGATCTCGGGCGGCATCGCGAGCAGGGCGTCGGACATCTCCTTGGAGGCCCCGAGGTTGCCGCCGTAGGAGTCGATGCGCAGGACCACCGCGTCGCGCCGCTCGGCGCGGGCACGCTCCAGCCGCCGCACGAGGTAGGCCTGCATGACCGGGTCGACCTCGCCCTCGAGGTCGACCACCAGGATCGACCTTGCGCGGGGCGGGGCGCCGGCGCCCGGCTCCGGCGCCGCCTGCGCGCCCCCGAGGCCGGTCCC
>JAPKHB010000229.1 GCA_026647295.1 Planctomycetota bacterium
CGGAGGAGTTCAGCGCCAGCGCGCGCGATCGGCTCCGCGACCAGGTCGCCCAGCTGGGCGCGGCGCTCGGGGAGGTCGGCCCGCCCGCCCTCCACCCCTTCCGGGCGGCGCGTCTTTCGGCCTGGCAGCCCGCGCTCCTCGAATCCGCCCGCGGCGCGCTCGAAGGGCTGGACCGCGCCGTCGCGGGGGCCCGGGCCGCGCTCGATCCGCTCCAGGCTCCCCTGGCCCTGGCGCCGCCGGCCGCGCTCTCCCGCGCCGGACTCGAGGCCCTTGACGCCCTCCTGGGCGTGCTCGCCGGGGCGCCCGCCGTGCCCCGCGCCCTGTCGGGGGCACCGGACTTCGACGCGCTGGCCGCGCGGATCGAGGCCGCGCTGGCCAGCGGGCGCGAGCACGGCGCGCGCCGCGCCGCGCTGCTCGAGCGCTACACGGAGGGCGTGTTCGCCCTGGACCATGCGGCCTTGCGCCCCGCCCTCGAACGCGCGCAGGCCTCCCGCTGGCCGCTTTCCTGGTGGCGCGGCCGGCGCCCGCGCAAGGCGCTCAAGGCCTGCGCGCGCGGGCGGCTCGGCGGATGGGCGGCGCTCGTCGAGGAGGTCCGGAGCGCGGGACGCGTCGTCGAACTGGGCCGCGACCTCGAGGCCGCCGGCCCCGCGGCCGGCGCGGCGCTGGGGGCCCTGTGGGCGGGGCCGCAGACGGACTTCGACCGGGTCGCGGCGGTCCTTCGCGCCGCCCGCGCGCTGCGCGCCCACGGCGCGCGCCTCGTGGCCGGCGACCCGGAGGCGCTCCTGGCCCAACGCGAGGCCGTGGCGGGGCTGGTCGCCGAGGGGCCCGCGCTGCTGGGTCCCGCCACGCCGCTTGGAGCCAGGGTGGCCGCGGCGCGCGCGGCGCTGGCGGCGCTGGGGGCGGCGCGCGCGGCCGTCGCCGAGGGGCTCGTCCTGGACGAAGCCCTCGCCTTTGGCACGGCGGAGGCGCCCGGCCACCTCGACCGGCTCGCCGCGCTGGCGGCGCACAAGGACCGCGTGCGCGAACTGCGCCCGTGGGCCTCCTGGCGGCGCGAACGCGCGGCGGCCGAGGCCCTGGGGCTCGCGCCGCTCCTGGCGGCGCTCGAGGCCGGCGACCTCGCGCCCGCCGAACTCGCCTTGGCCTTCGAGCGCAGCCTCCTTGCCTGGTGGGTGCACGGGATCTACGCGGGCGAGCCGCTGCTGGCGGGCTTCGAAGGGCGCCAGCACGAGGAACTGATCCGCCGCTTCCAGGACCTGGACCGGAGCCTGATCGACCAGGCCCCGGCGGTGATCCGGGCCCGCGTGGCCGCGGACCTGCCCCGCGGCCGGCACGCGCTCTCGGGTCGCAGCACCTCGGAGATGGGGATCCTCCAGCGCGAATTGATGAAGCGCCGCCGGCATCGGCCCCTGCGCAAGCTCTTCGAGGCGGCGCCCAACCTCCTGGCGCGGCTCAAGCCCTGCCTGCTGATGAGCCACCTCTCCGTGGCCCAGTTCCTGTCCACCGAGTTCCCGCCCTTTGACCTGGTCGTCTTCGACGAGGCCTCCCAGATCCCGGTGTGGGACGCGATCGGGGCGATCGCCCGCGGCCGGGAACTGGTCGTCGTGGGGGACCCGCAGCAGCTCCCGCCCACCGCCTTCTTCCTGCGGACGGGCGACGAAGCGCCCGACGAGGACGACGCCGAGGACCTGGAGAGCATCCTGGACCAGTGCATCGCCGCCCGGCTTCCCCAACTGCGGCTCCTGTGGCACTACCGCAGCCGGCACGAGGCGCTGATCGCGTTCAGCAACCACCACTACTACGACAACCGGCTGCTGACGTTCCCGGCCGCCCTCGCCGAGGCCCCGGACCTGGGCGTTTCCCTGGTGCGCGTGCCCGAGGGGCGCTACGACCGCGGCGAGCGCCGCGTGAACGAGCCCGAGGCCCGCCGCGTCGTGGCGGAGGTGGTCGCGCGGCTCGGGGATCCCGAACGGTGCCGCCGCTCGATCGGCGTCGTCACCTTCAGCCTCGCCCAGCAGACGCTGATCGAGGACCTCTTGGACGAGGCGCGCCGGGAGCAGCCGGCGATCGAGCCGTACTTCGGCTCCGCGGTGGAGGAGCCGGTGTTCGTGAAGAACCTGGAGAACGTCCAGGGCGACGAACGGGACGTGATCCTGTTCTCGATCTGCTACGGCCCGGACGCCGCGGGGCGCGTCGCGCTCAACTTCGGGCCCATGAACCGGGCCGGCGGGGAGCGACGCCTCAACGTGGCCGTCACGCGCGCGCGGCGCCAGGTCGTGGTGTTCTCGTCGCTCGCGGCCGAGCAGATCGACCTCGCGCGCACGAACTCGGTCGGGATGCGCCACCTCAAGCACTTCCTCGAGTACGCCGAGCGCGGCGCCGAGGTCCTGGGCCGCGAGCTGGCGGTGGACCCCGGCGCCCGGACCGAGTCGCCCTTCGAGGAGGAGGTGCGCCGGGCGCTCGGGGCCCGCGGCCTTGGGGTGGTGCCCCAGGTGGGCTGTTCGGGCTACCGGGTGGACCTGGGGGTGAAGGACCCCGACGCCCCGGGGCGTTTCCTGCTCGGCATCGAGTGCGACGGCGCGATGTACCACAGCGCGAAGACCGCCCGCGACCGCGACCGCCTGCGCCAGGCCGTGCTCGAAGGCCTGGGCTGGACGCTGCACCGGATCTGGTCCACGGACTGGTGGCAGGACCGGGAGCGCGAGATCGAACGGGTGCTCGTACGCGTGGCGGAACTGCGCCGGCGCCCGCCGCCTGGGTCCGGTCCGGCCGGGCTCCAGCGCGCCGCGCCGCCGCCTCCGTCCCCCGCGCCGCCCGGATCCGCCCAGTACGCTTCGAGTGCGCCCGCGGCGCCCCGGGCGCGGGCGCGGCCCGAAGGGCCCCCGCCCCTCCTCCCCGGGGCGCGGCCCTACGCGGCGGCGGCGTTGCCCGCCGTCCGCGGGGGCGCCGAGGCCTTCTACGCCCCGGGGCAGAAGCGGCGGCTTTGCGACCTCGCCCGCCGGGTGCTCGCGGCCGAGGCGCCCATCGAAGTCCGGCTCCTCGCCCGCCGGCTCGGGGAGGCCTATGGGCTCCAGCGCACGACGGACCGCGTCCTTTGGCGCGTGCGCGAGGTGGTGGCCGCCCTCGGGCTGCACACCACGCGCGCGGGGGAGGCAGAGTTCCTCTGGGCGCCCGGGCAGGACCCGGAGCGCTACGACCAGGTCCGGCTCCAGGGCCGCGAGGCCCGCGACCGGCGCGAGGCCCGCGACGTGCCCCCGGAGGAGGTCGCCGCCGCGGCCGCCGCGCTGCTCAAGGACCAGGTCAGCCTCGGGGACGAGGACCTGTGCCGCGAGACCGCCCGGGTGCTGGGTTTCTCGCGCCTGGGCGACGGCGTGCGCGAGCCCATGGCCCGGGGGCTCGAACGGCTCCTGGCCCGCGGCCTCGCCCGGCGCGACGGCGCGACGTGGGTCTGGGCCGGGTAGCCGGGCCCTTGCGCGCGGTCAGCGGCGCGCGCGCGCCGCGGCCGGGGCCCGCGCCGGCCGCCGCTGGGGCCGGTAGCGCGGCCCGGGCCGCCGGCTCGGGGCCGGCCGCGGGGCCGAGGCGAGCGAGGCCGGGGCCGGCCCACCGTACTCCCGCGAGGCGGGGATCTCCCGGCGCAACTCGCGCTGGATGTCGCGCAGGTACGTCCGTTCGGTCTCGTCGCAGAACGAGATCGCCACGCCCGCGCGGCCGGCGCGGGCCGTGCGCCCGATGCGGTGCACGTAGCTCTCGGGCACGTTGGGCAGGTCGTAGTTGATCACGTGCGTGATCCCGGGCACGTCCAGGCCGCGGGCGGCGATGTCCGTGGCGACCAGCGCGCGCAGCGTGCCCGCGCGGAACGAGTCGAGCGCGCGCTCGCGCGCGCCCTGCGTCTTGTTGCCGTGCAGGGCGGCCGTGCGCACGCCGGCCTGCGTGAGGTGCCGGGCGACCTTGTCGGCGCCGTGCTTCGTGCGCGTGAACACCAGGGCGCGCCCGATGGCCGGGTTCGACAGGATGCGGGCCAGGAGGTCGCGCTTGCCCTGCTTGTCGACGAAGCACACCTGCTGGTCGACGCGCTCGACCGTGGAGCCGGGCGGGGTCACCGCGACCCGCACCGGGTCCCGCAGCAGGCCCTGGGCGAGCCCGGCGATCGGCGGCGGCATGGTGGCGCTGAAGAGCATCGACTGGCGCGCCGCGGGCAGCGCCGCCACCACCCGGCGCACGTCCGGGAGGAAGCCCATGTCCAGCATGCGGTCCGCTTCGTCCAGCACGAAGATGCCGACGCGGGAGAGGTTCACGTGGCGCTGGGCCATGAGGTCGAGCAGGCGGCCGGGCGTGGCCACGAGCACGTCGACCCCGCGCCGCAGCGCGGTGACCTGGGGCCCCTTGCCCACGCCCCCGAACACGACGGTGCCGCGCAGGCCCGTGCGGATGCCGTAGGCCTCGAAGCTCGCGGCGATCTGGGCGGCCAGTTCGCGCGTGGGGGTGAGGACCAGCGCGCGGGGGTGCCCCGCGGTCGGCCGGCGGCCCTCGGCGCCCAGGCGGGCGAGCATGGGCAGGGCGAAGGCGGCCGTCTTGCCGGTGCCGGTCTGGGCGATCCCGAGCAGGTCGCGCCCCTCAAGGAGGTGGGGGATCGCCTGGGCCTGGATCGGCGTCGGGCGGTCGTAGCCGCGGGCCGCCAGGGCCTCACACAGCGAGGGAGAGAGCCCCAGGTCGGCGAACGCCGGCGGGGCGGGGATGGCGGACGGGCCGCCGGGGGGGTGCGCACACGCACCGATGGTTGCTTCGTTCATGTCTTCTTTCGCTCTACGAGGCCTGCAAGAGGTGGGGGCCTCGGAGCAGTTCACGGCGGCGCGGCGACGATCGCTGCACCCAAGCGGGGAATGTACCGGGGCCGGAGGGCGGCGGCGAATTCGGCCCGACCCGGGGCGCACCGGGCGGCCGCCCGCCCGATCGCTGGCGCCTCAAGCCCCCCGCTGGCAGCATGGGTATCGGAACCCATGCGCCCGGCACGGGCCGACCCCGGGAGCGACCCCCCCATGGCAGTACGGCGGACGAAGGGCGGTGCCAGGGGCCCGCGCTGGGTGGGTGGGATCCAGAGGATGGGCGCCTGGGTCACCGGGGAGGGCGAGGGCTATCGCCCCGAGTTCCTCGTGTGGACCTCCACCGAAGGCCTCGTGCTGGGGGGGGAGGTGGGTCGGCCCGGGGAGCTGCTCGGCCGGGCCTGCGCCCACCTGCGCGCGACGATCGCCGAGCCGCTGGTGCCGGGGGCGCCGAGCCCCCGCATCGTCCGGGTCGCTTCGGAGGAACTCGCCCGGGTGCTGCGGGCGGGATTCCCCGAGCTCACGGTCGAACTCGGTCCGACCCCCGAGCTGGACGCCGTCTTCGCGGGGATGAACGCGGCGCTGGCGGCCGGCCCGCCCTCCGAGGTCTACATGCTGCCGCAGGTTCCCGTCCCGGCGTGCCGGGCGTTTTGCGAGGCGGCCGCGGACCTGTACCGGCTGTCCCCGTGGCACCTCGTCCCTTCGAGCGAGGACATGTTCTCCTTCACGGCCCAGAGCCTCGGCGTGAACGATGCTTTGGTCACCCTTCTCGGGCAGCAGGGAGACGGCTTCGCCGTCCTCTTCTTCCCGACCCTGGCCGCGTTCGACGACTTCGCCACGGGCATGATGGATCCGGGGCGTGCGGATCACCCGCCCGACGTGCTCGCGTTGAACTTCGACTCCCTGGCCAACCTGCCGGACAACGTGCGGATCGAGCTCGAGGCCCAGGGTTGGCCGGTCGCCGGGCCCAACGCCTATCCGTATCTCCTGCTCACCGACAAGAAGGTCGGGCAGCATCCGCCCGCGCTGCGGGACGTGACGCTGGCCGAGGCGCTCGCGCGGGCCCTTACGAAGGTGCTCGCGGATCCCGCCCCGTTGCACCTGGCCTGGTTCGGCGGCCCGCCCGTCACGGCGGAGTTCGCCGTCGAGACCCAGGCCGGCCCCGTCGACGTCCGGATCTGCGCCCCGCACCCCGCCCACTGGGGCGCGGGCACGATGGACGAGGCCCCCGACGGGGAGGGTCCCGCGGAGGGGCGCGGTCCGGACGAGGACGCCTAGGCCCGCGGCGGCCCGGGGACGGCGGGCCTACTCGGGGATCGAGTAGTCGTCGTGGATCGAGACGCTGCCGAACTCGATGGTGGGGCCGTCGGGCCCCGGGATGACCCACCAGTGCAGCCGCCGGGCGCTGGCCGTGGCGTCTTGCAGCGAGCAGCGCCAGGCTGCGGCGCCGTCGCGCCGGCGCTCCCGGTAGGCGGCCAGATGGGGCGCGGTCCGGTGCGCCTCGAAGGCGGCGTCGTCCCGGTACTGCTCGTAGAAGAAGAACAGGTCCGGATCCCTCGTCGACCGGTGCGGCCGGTACACCAGGCAGCCGGGCTCGGCCTTCCGCACCGTCGCCGCCTGCTCCGCGAGCAGCGCCGCCGCG
>JAPKHB010000023.1 GCA_026647295.1 Planctomycetota bacterium
CGCCGAGGCCCTGCGCCGCGCCGGGAACAACCGCACGCTGGCGGCGCGGCTCCTCGGGGTGAGCCGCCGCACGCTGTACAACAAGCTCGCGGAGTTGGGCGGCGACGCCTGACGGCCCGGGGCGCGCGCGCCCCCGCCCGGTGGGCCCTCGGCGCGCTGGCCCCCCTGCTGGCGCTTTCGACGCTGGGTGGCTGCGGCGACGCGCTGGGCCCGGCCCTGTTCGCCGACACGGGCCTGCCGCGGGTGCGCGTGCTGCTCGGGCGGCCGCGGGCGCTGGGCCGGGTCGCGGTGAGCGGCCAGGGCTGGGAGGTGCGCGCGGAGGCCGGCGCGGCCTTCGAAGCGCGCGACGTGAAGCCGCTGCTCGCAAGCTTCTCGGTCGGCTCGCGGGGCATCCGCTTCTGGGGCCGCGACACGGGGGCCGAGCGCCTGCGCCTACGGGCGCCGGTCGCCTTCGACCTGGACGGGCGCACCTACGAGGGCGACCTGATCGTGCGGCTCGCCGAGGGCCGCCTCGAGTTCGTCAACGAACTGGACCTGGAGACGTACGTCGCCGGCGTCCTGGCCAACGAGGTGGGGCCCTTGGGCGTGCCGAGCATGTTCCGCGCGCAGGCCGTGGCGGCGCGCACCTACGCCTGGACGCGGATCAGCGCGCGCGACGCGCGCGACCAGGCCTGGCACGTCTACGACGACGCCCGCTCCCAGGTCTACGCGGGGCGCACGATGCCGTCCGGCACGGACCTGCGCTACGAGGACATGCGCCGGGCCGCCCGCCAGACCGAAGGCGTGGTGCTCACCTTCCAGGGGCGCCCCTTCGTCGCCTACTACGCCTCCACCTGCGGCGGGCACACCACCGACGCGGGCACCTCCCGCCTCGACCCCGGGACCGCCCGCGACGTGCTCCAGGGCGTGCCCTGCGACCACTGCCGCACCAGCCGCTACTTCGAGTGGACGGAGGAGGTCGCCGAGGAGGCCCTGATCGAGGCCCTCAAGCGCGACGGGCGCCCCGTGGCGCCCCCGCTGCGCGAGGTGCGCGTGAGCGCCCGCGGCCGGGGGGGCTGGGCCGCGGAGGTGGAGGTGGTGGCGGGCCCCAACGCCACCGTGAAGAAGGTGCCCGGCCCGGCGTTTCGCACCGCGGCGGGCCTGCGCAGCCACAACATCGACGCCATCTCCCGGGCCGGGCCCGGCCGCTGGCGCGTGCGCGGCCGGGGCTGGGGCCACGGCGTGGGGATGTGCCAATGGGGCGCGCTCGAGATGGCCCGCAAGGGGGCGCGCGAGACCGACATCCTGGCCTACTACTACCCGGGCTCGGCCCTCCACAAGTTGTACTGAAGCCGGGCGTGACCTGGGCGGCGCGGCGCGCGATGTCGACCTGACCGCGCCGCCGTCCGGGGCCTTGCCCATGTTCCGCTCCCTCCTCCGCCCGCGCCGGCGCACCGCCGTGCTCCTGGTGGCGCTCCTGGCGCTTGTCCTCTGGGCCGCCGGGCCCCGGCCGCCGGCCGCCGACCCGGAACGACGGGCCCCCTTCCGGCTCCCCGACCCGCCCCGGGCGCCCCCGCGCCTCGCGCCCGTACCGACGCGCGGCGCCCCCGAACCCCCCCAGGCGGCCGCGGCGGCCGAGCCGTCCCGCGCCGCGCCGCTGGTGGGCACGGTGGTCGACGCCGCAAGCGGCGCACCCGTCGCCGGCGCCGAGGTGCTGCTCCGGCGCCTCCCCCCCGGGACGACCGTGGCCCCGGCCGAGCCCCCCGAGGCCGCCTGGGTCCGCCTCGCCCCGGGCCTTTGGCGCGCGACGGCCCCCGGGCCATTGCTCGCCCCGCCCGAGCGCACCGCCACCGACGCCGAGGGTCGCTTCGTGTTCGAGCCGCCCGGGCACACCCGGTCGGAAGCCGGGGCCTGGGCCGGAGAGCTGTGCGCGCGGCACCCGGACCACTACCCCGCGGCGCTGTGGTTCGTGGGGCCGGGCACGCCCCGCCTCGTGCTGCGCCCCCGGCCCCGGCTCCGCCTCCGGCTCCTGGACCGCGCCGGGGCCGCGCTCGCCGATCGCCCGCTTTGCGTCGAGTGCGCCGAGCGCTACCGGCCGGGCGACCTTGCACCGATCGGCTGGGCCGCGCTCCAGCCCGGTCCCCAAGGCCGCCCCGGGCCCGCGGTTCTGCTCACCCAGACCCGCCACGGCGACGAGCAGCGGCTGCTGCTGCGCGTGCACGCGCGCACCGACGCCGCCGGACGCCTCGACCTCGCGCTGCCCCAGACCGGCGACGTGCGCGTGAGCGTGTTCGAGCCCGGCGGCGGCGCGTTCCTCGAAGAGGTCACGCTGCGCGAGGGCGACGGCGACCTCGACCTGGGCACGCGCACCCTCGGGGGCCCGACCGCCGGCCACCTCCGCCTGACCGACCGCGCCGGCCGGCCCTGCGCGGGCCTGCGCCTCGGGCTCACGCTGGCCGACGCCTGGCAGACGCCGGTGCCGGGCCCGGGCCCCGCCGGCGTCTTCGAAGCCGACGCCGCCGGCCGGCTGGCGCTCGCCGGCCTCCCACGCGACTCGGCGCTGTGGCTCTGGCCCCACGTGCCCGGCGCGCCGCCGGCTCCGGTGCGCCTCGCCCCCGCCCAGATCGAGGACGGCGCGCTCGTCGTCCTGGACCTCACCAGGGACCGCTGACCCCCACCGAAAGGGACTCCCATGCTCCACCCCCCCCTCCGACGACTCCATCGCGCCCGTGCGGCCGCCGCGTTCGCGGCCCTGGCGCTCCTCTTCCCGGGCGGCTCCGCTCCGCGCCCCGCCCACGCCGAGGAGGCGGCCCCCGACCCCACCTCGCTCGCGCGCACCGACTGCCCGCAGACGCCGGCCACGCCCACCCACTGCGGCAACGCCGACGGGGCCACGGTGCCGGGCCGGGCGGTGAGCGGCGACTCGGGCCCCTTCTCCTGCACCAACGGCGCGGCCGGCGTGCCGGGCGGCGACGTGCCCACGCTGCACCTCGTCCTTGGCGACGAGGTGATCGCCTGGGTGCGCAACGGCTCGGGCGGCCACGGCCAGGCCGGCGGCCACGGCGGCTCGTGCGGCCTGACGGGCTGCGACGGTGGCGACGGCGGGCGCGGCGGCTTCGGCGGCGGCCTGGTGCTGGTGGCCGGCGCGGAGTGCGTGCTGAAGCTCGAGGCCGGCAATGGAGGCGACGGCGGCGCCGGCGGCGACGCGGGTTGGGGCTCGATCGCCCCGGGCACCGCGGGCGACGGCGGCGAAGGGGCCCCCGGGGGCACCGTCGAGTACCGCTTCGGGCCCGGCACCAACGCCCGCGTGCAGGCCGGCCACGGCGGCGACGGGGGCGAGGGGGGCGACGACGGCGGCGGCGTCGACCCGGGCCGGGATGGCGACGGCGGCCGCGGCGGAGACGGCGGCCGGGTGCGGGGCAACACCCCGCGCGGCACCACCTGCCTCAACCTGAGCGGCGGCGACGGGGGCACGGGCGGCTACGGCGGCGTGATGGACGGCGGAGACGGCCAGGGCGGAGACGGAGGCGCGGGCGGCGACGTCGACAACACGCCGCCCGGGGACGACACCGGCTTCGTCGACCCCGTGCTCTGGTACCCGGTCCAGGCCCTGCCGGCCAACCGCTCCGGCGGCGCGGGCGGCGCCCCGGGCACCGGCGAGCCCACCGGCGCGCCCGGCCGGACCGGAACCGTCCGACCCTGATCCGCGGGCGGAGGGAGGGGTCGGGCCGCCGGCGGGTAGGCTCGGGCCCCCGCATGGCTCCCGGCCCCTCCTTCCTGCGCTACCGCTGCCTCGCCCGGGTGGGCGAGGCCCGCGCGGGCGTCTTCGACACGCCGCACGGCGAGGTGCCCACGCCCGCCTTCATGCCGGTGGCCACCCGCGCCTCGGTGAAGGGGCTCACGCCCGCGCAGCTCGAGGCGATCGACCCCGGCGTCGTCCTGGCCAACGCCTACCACCTGCACCTGCGCCCCGGCGCGGCGCGCGTGGCGGCGCTGGGCGGGTTGCACGGCTTCACCGGACTTCGGCGCCCCTGGCTCACCGACAGCGGCGGCTTCCAGGTCTACTCCCTCACGGACCGGGTGCGGGTGCGGGACGACCACGTGGAGTTGCGCAGCCACCTGGACGGAACGCCGCTGCGCCTCGGGCCGCGCGAGTCCATGGCGATCCAGGCGGCGCTGGGCGCCGACCTCGTCATGGCCTTCGACCACTGCGTGGGTCTGCCCGCCCCCCGGGCGGAGGTGGCGGCCGCCGTCGAGCGCACCACGCGCTGGGCGCGGATCTGCCGGAGGGTCGCCCCGCGCGACGACCAGGCGCTGCTGGGCATCGTGCAGGGCGGGACGGACCCGGAACTGCGCGAGCGCTCGCTGGCGGACCTGCTCGAACTCGAACTCCCGGGCTATGCGCTCGGGGGCCTCGCGGTCGGCGAGGCGCCCGCGGCGCTGTGGGCCACCGTCCACGCCTTCGCGCCGCGCCTGCCGGCCGACCGCCCGCGCTACCTGATGGGGCTCGGCCCGCCCCCCGACCTGCTGGCGGGGATCGCGGCCGGGGTGGACCTGTTCGACTGCGTCCTGCCCACGCGGCTCGGCCGGCGCGGTTGGCTCTACACGCGCGACGGCGTCGTGCGCATCGCCGCGCGCGAGCACGCGGCCTCCGACGCCCCGCTGGATCCGGAGTGCGGTTGCGAGGTGTGCCGGCGCTGCCCGCGCGCCTGGCTGCGCCACCTCTTCCAGGTCGGCGAGCACGCCGCGGTCACCCTGGGAACCCTGCACAACCTCACCTTCACGGTGGCGCTGGTGCGCGAAGCCCGCGCGCGCATCCTGGACGGCAGCTTCGCCGCCTGGCGCGCCGCCTTCGACGCCCGCTGGCAGGCCGGCGAGGCGGCCTGGCGCCGCCGCCACGCCGAGGACCCCGACGGCGCACGGCGCAGCCGCGAGGCGCGCGTCAGTCCAGACGGCTGACCACGAGCACCGGCAGCCCGAACACCCGCTCGCCGTTGGGCGTGCCCACCACCGCGTGCTCGCGACCGTCGTCGGCGGCCGCGAGGTCGGGGATGGGCGGGGCGAGGCCGACGGTCAGTTCCAGCACGAAGCGCGGCTCCTCGCCCTGCCAGAGCACGAAGGCGCCGCGGTTGCGCCAGCCTTCGGCCGCCTCCCAGCGCACGGTGCCCCGCGCCGTGAGCGGTTCGGGAGGACGGGCCGGGGCCGGCTCCGGGGCCGGCGCGAGCCCGCGCAGGCGGGCCAGTTCCGCGTCCCGGCGGGCCACCCGCAGGGCGAGTTCGCCCTCCAGGTCGCGGCACAGCGCCGCGGCGAGCCGCTGGACGCCCACCGGGGCCGCGGGGGCGGCGGCCAGCGCGGCCTCGAGGCGGTTGGAGATCTCGACGACGGGCGCCTGCTCCCAGCCGGCTTCCTGGCGCAGCCGCCACAACGCCTGCTGGGCCGCGCCGATCGCGCGGCGCAGCGCCTCGGCGGTGGCCCGGGCGGCGGCCTCGCGCCGCAGCGCCGCCAGCGTCTCCAGGGTGCGCGCGCGCTCGGCCCGCGCGGCGTCGACCCGGGCGCGGTGTTCGGCGAGGGGGCCGTGCACCTCCAGGTAGTCCTCGTGGACGTAGACGATCGCGTCCTCGGGCGCCATGACCAGCGCCCAGTCCCCGTGCACGTCCAGCAGCGCCAGGCGCGTGCCCTGCGGCACGGGATCGCGCAGCGCCGGCGGCAGCGGCCGGCCCTCCTCGGGCAGGCCCGCGCGCAGGTTGAGGCGCCGGGCCTTCACGCGGACCGCCTCGGGCGCGAGCCGCTCCAGGTGCTCGAGGGCGGCGGCGACGGCAAAGCCCCGGGGCACCTGCACCGCGACCCAGCCCGGCACCCGGTCGACGACCACCAGCACCGTGCCCGGGTCGAGTTGCGTGATCGCGTGGCCGTCGACGCGGGGACCGGCCCTTAGGTTCACGTCGTGCCCCCGGACCGTGGCCACCTCGGCCTCGGCCTCGCCCGCCCCGGGCCCGTCCGCGGGCGGCTCGTCGGCCCGGGCGGTCAGGAGCGGCGCCAGGGCGAGGAGGCAGAGGAGCCACCGGGCGCCTCCCGGGGGCCTCGCCCGGCGGGGGTCCCGTGCGTTCTGGGGGCAGGCCGATCCCATGCTCGTAGTCTCCGCGGTGACGCCGCCCGTGCGGGCGCAGCCGCCGGCGCCGCCTTCCGAGGGTACCCATGGCCGAGGACGTCCCCTTCCCGTACCTGCGCTGGGCCAAGGAGAACCTGCGCGGCGGGGCGCGGATCTCGCTCGGCCTGTCCGGGCGCGCCCCCCCCGGGCCCGACGAGTGGCCGGCGGGCGGCCTGCCCGGCCCCCTCGCGGTGGGCGACGCGGCCGCCGACCTGCGCCGGGCGCTCGCCGCGCGCTACGAGCACCCGCCCGAGGGCATCCACCTCACGGCCGGCGCCTCGCACGCCAACTTCCTGTGCTACCTCGCCTTCGCCCGCGGCGGACACGTCGCGGCCGAGACCCCGACCTACGAAGCCCTGCACTGCCTCGCGGGCGCGGTCGGGGCGACGCTGGCCACCTTCCGCCGCGACCCCAAGCGGGACTGGCGCGTGGACCGCGCGCAACTCGAACGCGCCGCGCCCCCCGGCACGCGCCTCATCGCCGTCACCGACCCCCACAACCCCAGCGGCGTGCGGCTGGACCCCGACGACCTCGACCACCTGGCCGCGCTGGCCGAACGCCGCGGGGCGGTGCTGCTCGTGGACGAGGTCTACGCCGACCTCGACCCCGCGCCGCGTCCGCCCGCCGCCCGGCGCCACGCCCTCACCCTCACCACCAACAGCCTGACCAAGGCCCACGGACTGGGCGACCTGCGGGCGGGCTGGGTGCTCGGCTCGCCCGCGGCCGTGCGCACGCTCGACCTCACCGACGACTGGGTCCATCCGGTGCAGCCCGCGCTCTCGCTGCGGGCGGCGGCGCAGTGGCTCGCGCACTGCGAGGCGCCGCTGGCGCGCACGCGCGCGCTGGCCGCGGAGCGCGCGGCCCAGGTCGACCGGTGGATCGCCGGGCGCAAGGACGTGTGGTGGCGAAAGCCCGACGCCGGGCTGACCGGCTTCGTGCGCCTGGGGACCGCCACGCGGCCGTTGGACGGGCAGGTCGTCGCCCGCCGGCTCTTCGAGCGCCACCAGGTGCGCGCGGTGCCCGGCGCCTTCTTCCAGGCGCCCGAGTGGCTGCGGCTCTCCTTCGGGCTCGCCGAGGCGGCGGAGCTGGACGACGCCCTGGGCTGCCTGGGCGAGGTCCTCGACGGGGCCGGCCGGTGAACGAGGCGGCGCCGTCCCGCGGGCTCACCGCCCTGCTCCTGGTCTCGAGCGCGCTGTGGATGGCGCAGTCCTACTGGGAGGAGGTGGACCTCGGCCAACTCGACGCCAAGCTCGCGCTGCGCGAGCGGGTGCTGGCCAACACGGCCCCCGCCCCCTACCAGTACAAGCTCTGGCTGCCCGAGCAGGCCTTTGGCGCCGTGGCGCGCGCGACCGGCGCGCCGATCGGCGACGTCTACCTCGGCAACACGGTGCTGGCGCTGCTCGTCCTGGTGCTGGCCCACCGCGCCTGGCTCGCGGCGCTGCTCGGTCCGCGCGCGGCGCTGCTCGGCGTGCTGCTCCTGCCCGCGCTCGCCCACTGCCTCTTCCGGATCCACTACCACCACCCCTACGAGTTCTGGGGCGTGGCCGCCTGGTGCCTGCTGCTGCGCGGCCTCGTGCGGGGCGCCTCCGTGCCCGCGCTCGCGCTCGGCCTGCTGGCCACGGGGCTCGTCTGGGAGAAGCAGGTCCTGCTGGCCCCGGCCTGGGGCCTCCTGGCGTTGCGGGCGGGGCGCCCGTTCCCGGGGGCGCTCGCCCGCGGCCTCCTGCTCCTGGCCGCGGCCCTCGCCGTGCCGGTCGCGCTGCGCCTCGCCCTGGACCACGGCCTTTCGGCCCCGCGTCCGGACGTGGACGGCGACGTGCCGCTCGCCCGGCAGGCCTGGCACAAGGTCCTCTGGTACCAGGGACCCTACGTGCTGCCCTTCGTGCTGCTGCTCGCCGCCGGCTGGCGCCACGTCCCGGCCGTGGTGCGCGTGCTGTGGCTGGCGCTGCCCGTGATGGCGCTCGCCTACGCCCTCAAGCACTACAACCTGCACGAGGCGCGCTCCTTCTGGGCGCTCGCGCCGGTGTTCACGGCCACCGCCTGCGCGGTCATCCTCCCCGCGCCGGCGCCCGCCACGCCGCCTGGGCCGCCCGCACCACCTCCTGCACGCTGACCCCGTGCGCCGCCGCGGCGGCGCGGCACTCCTCGTATTCGGGCTGGGCCTCCGGGCCGTGCGGGGCCTCGCGGACCTTGACCCCGATCGGCCCGTAGGGGGTCGGGACCGCCTCCCGGCGGCGCGCCAGCGCGCGGCGCGAAAGGACCTGGCGCCGAACGCCCAGCGTCGGCGTGTGCCGGAACAGGAGCGCCTCCAGCTCCGCGGCGCGCTCGGGCGGGGCGAGCAGCGCCAGCACGCCGCCCGGGCGGCCCTTCTTCATCAGGCACGGCGTCCACCAGGCATCCAGCGCGCCGGCGGCGAGCGCGGCCTCGATGGCCGCGCCGATCACCTGGCCGGTGGCGTCGTCCAGGTTCGTCTCGAGGCACACGACCCGCTCCTCGCCCCCGGCGCCCGGATCGGGCGCGGCCTCCCCCAGGGTGAGGGTGAGCACGTTGGGCAGCGCCCCGCGGTCGCGGGCCCCGGCGCCCGCGCCCGTGCGCCGGGGCACGAAGGGGGGCGGATGGCTGCCGCGGGCGAGCGCGCGCACCAGGGCGGCGCCCGTTGGCGTCACCTGCTCGAAGGTCTCGCCGCTGGCCACCACCGGCCAGCCCTCCAGCAGGTGCAGGGTCGCCGGGGCGGGGTTGGGCAGCGCGCCGTGGGCCGCGTGGATGCGGCCCCGCCCAAAGGGCAGCGGCGAGACGTACACCTCCTCCACGCCCAGTTCGAAGAGGCCCAGGCAGGTGCCGGCCACGTCGACCAGCGCGTCGGCGGCGCCCACCTCGTGGAAGTGCACCTCGGCGGGGGGGATTCCGTGCACGCGCGCCTCGGCCTGCGCGAGTTCGACGAAGGCGGCGCGGGCGCGGGCGAGCGGGCCGTGCTCGAGGTCGCCCAGACGCGCGAGCCGCTCCAGCACGCCGGCCAGGGTCGTGCCGGGCCCGTGCCCGTGCCCCTTCGCGTGCGCGGGTGCGTGCCCTTCGGCGGGTGCGTGCCCTTCGGCGTGTGCGTGCGCTTCGGCGGGCGCGGCCCCGCCCCACGCGGCCTGGTGTTCGTCGGCATGGGCGTGCCCGTGCGCGGGGCCCTCGGCCGGGGCGCCGATCGGCCGGCCGCCCAGCAGCACGTCCACCTTGACGGCCGCCACCGGGCCGCGGTGCACCTTGCGCGCGCGCACCGAAAGCCCCGGGATGCCCAGGTCGCGGGCGAGGGCCTCGAGCACGCCGACGTCGAGGCCGGCCGCCACCAGCGCGCCGAGGAACATGTCCCCCGCGCACCCCGCGGAGGCGTCCACCCAGGCGATGCGCCGGCCCACGCCGCCGCCCCGTCAGCGGCCGCCGGCGCCGCTGCGGGCGCCCAGCGCCCGGTACACCGAGTCCGCGTTGTAGGAGGAGCGCACGAAGGGACCCGCGGCCGCGGCGCGGAAGCCCAACTCGAGCGCGCGGGCCTCCCAACGGCGGAACTCCTCGGGCGGGACGTACCGCTCCACCGGCAACTGCGCGAGGGTGGGCCGCAGGTACTGGCCGAGCGTGAGGATGTCCACCCCGTGGGCGCGCAGGTCCCGCAGCACGGCGTCCAGTTCGGCCTCCTCCTCGCCCAGGCCGAGCATCAGGCCCGACTTGGTGAACTGCTCGGGGCGGCGCTCCCTCACGCGGGCCAGCAGCGCGAGGCTGCGCGCGTACCCCGCCCCCGGGCGCACGCGGGCGTAGAGCCGGGGTACGGTCTCCAGGTTGTGGTTGAAGATGTCCGGCCCGGCGTCCGCCACCCGGTCGATCGGCTCGGGGACGCCCCGGAAGTCGGGCGTGAGCACCTCGATGACGGCCGCGGGCAGGCGGGCGCGCAGCGCCTCGATCGTGCGTGCGAAGTGCCCCGCGCCCTGGTCGGGCAGGTCGTCGCGGTCGACGCTGGTCACCACCACGTGCGCCAGGCCCAGGCGGGCGGCGGCCTCCGCGACGCGTCCGGGTTCGGCGGGGTCGGGCGCGAGCGGCCGGCCCTTGGGCACGGTGCAGAAGCGGCAGGTGCGGGTGCAGACGTCGCCCAGGATCATGAAGGTGGCGGCCTTGCGCGACCAGCACTCGTTGAGGTTGGGGCAGCGGGCGCTCTGGCACACCGTGTGGAGGTCCAGGCCCTCGACCAGGGCCCGAACCTCGCGCACCTGGTCCTGCGGCGGCAGGCGCTTCTTGAGCCAGGGCGCGAGCCGCTCCCGGGGCGCGCCCGGGGGCTTCAGGCGGGGATCCTTGAGCGGATGGACCGGCGGGTTCATCGGCGCGGCATGGTACCCCCGCCCGCCCGGACCTCCTCGTAGAGCGCGGCGGTGGCGCGGGCCAGCGCGTCGGCCCCGTGCCGCGCCGCGGCGCGCTCGCGCCCGGCGGCGCCCAGGCGCGCGGCCAGGGCGGGGTCCGCGGCGAGGCGGTCCAGCGCCTCGGCCAGGCGCCCCGGGTCGCCGGGCGGCACCCACAGCCCTTCGCTTTCGTGGGCGACCACGTCGGGCATCCCCCCCACGGTCGTCGTGACCACGGCCCGGCCGAGCCCCATGGCCTCCAACGCCGCCAGCGACGCGCCCTCGGAGCGGGAACACAGCACCAGGCCGCGGCTCGCCGCCAGCCACGGCGCGACCTCGGCCACGGGCCCCGGCGCCCGCACGCGCGCGCCCAGGCCCCGGCGCGCGACCGCCTCCCGAAAGCCCGCCCGGAGCGGCCCCTCGCCGAGCATCCACAGCGTCCACGGCTGGCGCGCCCGCCCCACCGCCGCCAGCAGCGCGAAGGGGTCCTTCACCGGCACGAAGCGCCCGGCCCACACGAAGCGCACCTCGTCCGGGCGGGGGCGGGCGTGGCGGGGCAGCGGCTGGCGGGCCGCGGCGGCGAGTTCGGCCAGGTCCAGCCCCGGCGGGATGATCCGCACGCGCTCCCTGGGCGCGACCCCGTGCACGTGGGTCAGGTCGCGCGCCTGGCGGGGGGTGAGGCACACCCAGCGCGCCGTCCAGCGCGCCAGCGCGCGCTCGGCCCGCCGCGCGAGCGCCCCGGCGAGCGGGCCCGCGTCGAAGTGGTGGCCGTGCAGCGTGTGCACGACCGGAACGCGGGCGATGCGGCCGGCGACGCGCCCGAGCGCGCCGGCCTTGCCCATGTGCGTGTGCAGCACGTCGGGGCGCACGCGCCGGATCAGGGCCAACACCTCGCGCAACGCCCGCGCGTCGCGCGCGGGATGGAGGCGGCGTCCGAGCCGCGCAACCCGCACCACCGGCACCCCGCGCCGCTCGAGTTCCGCCGCCGCGTCCTCCTCGCCCCCCTGGGCGAGCCCGCAGGCGACGGGGCCGCCCCAGCCCAGGGCCGTCAGCCGGGGGGCCAGACCCGCGAGTTGGCGCAGGGGTCCGCCGCGGTTGAGCCGCGTGATCAGGCGCAGGACCGTCCCGGCCACGGGGCTACCCGAGCGCGGCGGCGAGCGCCGCGACGGCGCGCTCGACGTCCGCGTCGCCCACGTCCCGGTGGGTGACGAAGCGCAGGTCCTCGGGCCCGGTCGCCAGCGCGCGCACGCCCTGCGCCTCAAGCGCCGCGACGATCGGGGCGGCGGGCCGGGGCACGCGCACGAATACGATGTTGGTCTCGGGCGCGCCGAGCGGCAGTGCGACCCCGGGCAGGCCCGCCAGCCCCTCGGCGAGCCGGCGCGCGCGCCGGTGGTCCTCGGCGAGCCCGGGCAGCGACTCCTCCAGCGCCACCAGGCCGGCGGCCGCGAGCACCCCCACCTGGCGCATCCCGCCGCCCAGCAGCTTGCGCACGTCCCGGGCCGCCGCGACGAAGTCCGCCGGACCGGCCAGGAGGGAGCCGACGGGCGCCCCGAGCCCCTTGCTCAAGCACACCATCACGCTGTCGGCGGTGGCCGCGTAGCGGGCCTCGGAGACGCCGCTGGCCACGGCGGCGTTCCAGAGCCGGGCCCCGTCCAGGTGCACGCGCGCGCCGCGCGCGCGGGCCACCTCGGCGAGCCCCTCGAGGTGGGCGAGCGGCACCACCGCCCCGCCGCAGAAGTTGTGCGTGTTCTCGGTGAGCAGGAGGCGGCAGGCGGGCCGGAAGCCGCCCGCGGGGCGGAGCGCCGTGGCGGCCGCCGAACGGTCGATCGCCCCGCGCGGCGCGGGCAGCACCCGGGCCTGCAGGCCGCTCAAGGCCGCGAGCCCGGCCAGTTCCCAGTCCAGGCTGTGGGCGTGCGCGCCGAGCGCGACCTCCTCGCCGGGGGCGGTCCAAAGGCGCGCCGCGATCTGGTTGCCCTGCGTCCCGCTGGGCACGAACAGGGCGGCGGCCTTGCCCAGGCGCGCGGCCACCGCCTCCTCGAGGCGGCGCACGGTCGGGTCGTCGCCGAACACGTCGTCGCCGACCTCGGCTTCGGCCATCGCCCGGCGCATGCGCGGGCTGGGGCGCGTGACCGTGTCGGAGCGGAAGTCGCCCACGTCAGCGCGCCCCGCCCGCCCGGGCGCCGCCCGTTCGCGGCCCGCGCCCGGCGCGGGGGACGGTCCGGGGCCGGGCCGGTTGGCGCATGGCGCCGGCCGGGCGGCTAGCCGTCCACCAGGACGTCGTCCTCGGTGCCGAACTCCTGGTCGGGTCCCGCCGAGAGGATCATGAAGCCGTTGCCCCCGTCCTCCTCCGGGACCAGCATGAAGGGGGTGCCCCACGGGTCGGAGGCGATGCGCCGGGCCAGGCCGCTGTCGACGACCTCCTGGAGGTCCTCCGGGAGGCGCTTGTTGTTGATCAGGAAGGCCCGCACGTAGCGCGCGATGTCCTGGGCCTGCACCCGCGCCAGTTCCACGGCCGGGTCGTCGCCCTCCATGCGGGGGCCGAAGGGCACGGGGCGCACCTCGCCGAACTCGGGCCCACCGCGTGCCATCAGGAAGGCCGGCACCGCGGCGGCGACGGCCAGCACGAAGAGCCCGCCCATGGGCAGCGGGGCCTGGATGCTCAACGATAGCCCGTCCCGGGACGAGGTGGCGAACACGGCCAGGCTGCGGAAGTGCTGGCGCACGGTGCGCGCCGGGGGCAATAGCGCCCAGTCCAGCGGCACGGGCAGGTCGTCGCCCAGCACGTTGGGCTTCACCGCCGTCTGGAGCAGCGGCACGGCCGTGTCGTAGAGCAGGTTCAGGATCGACTGCAAGTCGAGGTAGGAGAAGTGGGTGGTCCCGGCCGGCATCGTGCGAAGCAGCGCGGCCACGTCCTCCTGGGCCGCCAGCCCGCCGCCGGGCGCGCCGCCCGCGGCGTCGGCCCGCGCGACGATCTCCTTCATCGTGTAGGGCACCAGGGTCACCAGCAGCCAGTTGCCGTCGAGCATCCAGGTGGGCGTGAAGGGCACGACGTCGTCGCCGCGCGCCCTCTGCATCTCGAAGAGGTGCAGGCGCCGCCCGCGGTACTCCAGCACGCGATCGCCCGAGCAGCGCACGCGGCCCGACTCGCTCACCAGGCCCGCCACGCCCGCGGCGAAGCGCCCGAACACGGACTCGAAGGCCGCCGGGTCCTTCACCTGGACCATGAAGGCCACCTCCGGGTAGAGGCCGCCCGTCTCGGGCATCCCGGCGTAGAAGGCGTAGCCGCCCGAGAGGCCGCCGAGCAGTTCGCGCTCCAGGTCGACCCCGAGGGCCTGGCCCAGTTCCGCCAGTTGGGCGTCCATCTCCTTCACGCCGTCGGGCTCGATGCGCGCGACCATGCGGCGCACCGCGGGCAGGATGGCCGCCGGGTCCGCCACGGACCCCTCCTCGAACACGAAGGCGGTCGCCGGCGCGTAGCGCGCGAGCGCCACCGGCCGCAGCGGCCGGCCGGGGGCGATGTCGAAGAGGCCGCCCTCCGAGCCCGCCTGCCGCGGGGCGTGGATCACCAGGCTGTCCTGGAAGCCGTCGCCCTTGAACGACATGCCGTAGGCGACGGAACGGACCTGCAGGAGGCCGGTGGCCTCGATGATCCGCCGGGGCTCCTCGTCCAGGCCGGATCCGAACTTCGCCCACAACGCGGGGGCGTTGGCGTAGACGAGGAGGCCGAGGTCCTCACCCCCCACCTTCTCGCGCGTCTGGGCGAAGTCGGCCGAGGCCGCCAGGCTGTCGGTGCGCGGCGCGAGCGCCTGCTGGACCACCGCCTCGTCGGTGCCCAGGACGAAGGTGGTGCCCTGGGTGGTCGCCGCAAGGGGCGGGGCGCCCTCGGCCGTCACCCGCCACCAGGTCCGGCCGTCGCGCTCGTAGGCCGAGAGCAGTTCGCCCTCGGGGTCGAACTCCGCGCGCAGCCGCCCGAGGAAGGTCACGAAGTCCCCGAGGTGCGCGCCGAAGTCCAGGCTCGCCACGAGGCTGGGCATGCCGCGCCGCGCGTCCACGTCGAGCAGGGCCACGGCGAGCTGGCCGCTCAAGCCCTGAAGCTGCGCCAGCGCGTCCCAGACGATCGGCGGCACCTCGGCCAGGGGGCCCGCGCCCTCCCGGATCATCTCGGTGAGCGCCGCCTCGATCGGCGCGCAGAAGGCCGCGACCTCGGGGTCGCGGAAGAAGCCGTGGATGGCGGTGCGCTCGAAGCGTTCGTCCGAGCGGCCCACGTCCTCCAGCGTGAGGAGCGCGAGGGTGCCGGCGGGCACGCGGGCCTCGAGGCGAAAGGCCTGGGTCGGCTCGCCGCGCACGGCGGGCAGGAAGCAGCAGGCGAGCAGCAGCAGGCCGGCGGCGACGACGGGAACGGGGGCGCGAAGGGGGCGACGCATGGGGAGATCCTCCAGGCCCCGGATTGTCCCCGGGACCGGGGGTAGCGCACGCTCTGGCCGAGGCGCCGGCCGCCGGGGCTCCGCCGCGGCCGGCCCCCCGGCGTAGGCGCCGCGCCTAGGCGAGGAGGGCGCGTAGGCGCGCCAGCGCCTCGCGGAGGCGGGGCACCGGGGCGGCGAACGAAAAGCGCAGGTGTCCGGCTCCGCCGGCCCCGAACGCCTCCCCTTCCACGCAGGCGACGCCGGCCTCCTCGAGCAGCCGATCGGCGAGCCGGGGCGCGTCCGCTCCGGTCCCGCGCACGTCGGCGAAGGCGAAGAAGGAGCCCTGGGGTCGGTCGCACGCGACGCCGGGCAGCGCGGAGAGGC
Organism: Planctomycetota bacterium; assembly: GCA_026647295.1. Lineage (GTDB taxonomy): Bacteria > Planctomycetota > PLA2 > PLA2 > JAEUHO01 > JAPKHB01. Next base: position 15,279 of record JAPKHB010000023.1, read on the forward strand.
CCGCGACCAGCACGTCGCGGCGCTCGCGGAAGGCGTCGACCATGCGGCGCACGGGCTCGTCGGGCAGCGCGAGCGCGGCCAGCGCGGCGTGCTGGGCGAAGTTCACCGCGCAGGAGTTGCTGTTGGTCACCAGTTTCTCGAAGGCGCGCGCGAGCGGCGGCGGCGCCACGGCCCAGCCCAGCCGCCAGCCGGTCATGCTCCAGGTCTTCGAGAACCCGTCCAGCAGGATCGTGCGCTCGGCCATGCCGGGTTCCGAGAGGATGCTCTCGTGGCGCGCGTCGAAGAGGATCCGCGAGTAGATCTCGTCGGAGAGGCAGACGACGTCGTGCGCGTGGCACAGTTCGGCGATGCGCGCGAGTTCCGCCCGCGTGTAGACCACGCCCGTGGGATTCGAGGGGCTGTTGAGGACCAGCAGGCGCGTGCGGGGCCCCATGAGCGCGGCCAGGGCGTCCAGGTCCGGCCGCCGCGTCGTCCCGCTCCCCGGGTGCCAGGGGCGGCCCACGGCGCGAAGCGCCGCCACCAGGGAGCCGAAGATGGGAAAGCCCGGATCCGGGTAGATCACCTCGTCGCCCGGCTCGACGAGGGCGAGGTAGGCGTAGAAGATCACCGGCTTGCCCCCGGACGTGATCACCACCCGGTCGGGGTCCACCGCCACGCCGCGCGTGCGCGCGGTGTGCGCCGCCACGGCCTCCCGAAGCGCCGGGAGGCCCGCGGCGGGCGCGTAGCCCGTGTGGCCCTCGGCCAGCGCCCGCACGCAGGCCGCGCGGATCGGCTCCGGCGTGGGGGAGTCCGGCTCCCCCATCTCCAGGTGCACGACGTCGCGGCCCGCGGCCTCGAGCGCCCGCGCGCGCGCGAAGACCCGGAACGCGGCCTCGGTGCCCATGCGCCGGACGCGTCCGGCCAGCGCGCGCTCGTCCATGCGGCGGAAGGTACGCGGGGGCCGGCCGGGGCACCAATTCGCCGGCCGGAGGCGGGCCCGGCGGTATGCTCCGGCGATGCGCCGCCGCCCGGCCCTTCCGGCCCTCCTCGCCCCGTGCCTCGCCCTCCTGTGCGCATGCGGCGCCGGGGCGCGCAGCCGGCCCGCCCTGATCGCCTCCTTCCCGGTCGACGGGGCGGTGCTGCCCGCCCCCATCGCCGAACTGGTGCTGACCTACGACCGGCCGGTGCGGATCCTGAACGACGGCGATGCGCGCCTGCGTTCGGGGGGCTTTGGCATCCCGCTGGTCCCGACGCTCGACCCGCTGGATCCGACCCGCGTACGCCTCGCGCCGGCCGAGGGCTGGGCGCTGGTGCCGGCGTCGACGACGGTGCTCACGGTGAGCCAGGGGTTGGTGGTCGACGCCGACGATCAGTACAGCCTGGACGAGTACGTGGTGACCTTCACCACCGCCCCGCCGCGCCCGATCCAGGTCGGCGCGCCGGGCGTCGTCGTCGCCCTGGACCCCGTCACCCTGGCCGGGGCCGGCTCGGTCCCCACGCCGGCCGGGACGGACCCCGAGGCGATCGCGACGATCGAACGGCCCGCCGGCCCGCGCACCTTCGTGCAACTCTCTTCGGGCGCCGGCACCGGCCAGGCCCTGGCCTACTTCGATCCGGGGGCCGGCGCCATGACGCAGATCCCGCTCACGACCAGCGGGGCGGACCTGGGCTGCCACGCCCCCGCGCTCGTCGTGGGCCCGCGGGCGACCTTCGTCTACGCCGCGTTCCGCGACGCCGCCGCGGGCCCCAGCGGCGGGGTGCGCCTCGTGCGCGTGGACACGGCGACCGCCACCGAGAGCGCCTCCCTCCTGCTCGCCGCGGTGCCCTCGAGCGTCTTCACCACGCCGACGGCCTTGGTGTTCGACCCCGACCGGGGCCTGTTGCTCGTCGTCTGCGCCGACGGGGCCGACGGCACGGTCGCGTTCGTGGACGAGGGGACCTTCGTCGAACTCGACCGGGACCCCCTCGCCGCGGGGGTGCAGGGCGTCGGGCTGCCCCAGGGGGCCGGTCCGGCCGCGCTGGCCGACGGGCGCCTGCACGTCGCGGACCCCTTCTCGAGCGACCTGACCAGCGTCGACCCCGACTCGGGGGCCACCTCCGTCTCGGGGGCGGGTGCCGCCGGAGCCAGCACCGGGCTCGCGCGCACCCCGGACCAGCGCGAACTGCTCCAGCCGCTGCTCGGGGTCCCGGACCTGCGCGCGATCCAGCGTCGTGTCCGGCCCGGCTACGGGGACGGGGGCACCTACCTCGTCTCGGACGACGTGGGCGGGACCCCGACCGGGGCGACGGGCCTGCGCACCCTGGCCCAAAGCGACCGGGAAGCCCTCGGGGCGCGCTTCCTGGCCCTCCTGGACAGCGACGTGCTCGCGGCGTTCCGCGACACGGGCACGTCCTTCGCGCAGGTGGACCTGGACGAGGCCACCGACGGCGTCCAGTGCCTGCCGCTGCCCGGGGCCGCAACCGGCGCCTACGTGGTGGGCGTGCAGGTCGGCGCCTACCAGCCGTAGGCCGACGCCCGGGCCTTCGCCGGCCCCGCGCAAGGAGGCCCGTCGGCGGCCCGACCCCCAGGGGTTGGGGGGGAACGGCAAAAATCCCCCCTGCCCTTGCGCCGCAGCGCGTACACTGGCGGACGACCGTGCAAGGGCGGGAGGCGCGCGATGCTCGACCCCAAGCGTGAGGCCGCGGAGCCGGGCGGGTTCTTCGGGCGCTTCTTCGCCGCGCGGCCCCCCGGAGCCTCCGACGCCGGGCCCGAGGGCCACGCCGCCCCGCCCTCCGACCCCCGGCCGGGCGAACGCGTGGCCGGCGAGCGGCTCGCGCCCGACCGGGTCCCGGGCGGCCTGGGCGAACGGGTCCAGTCGGGCTTCCAGGACCTCTCGCGCCTGCTGGGTGCGATCAAGGAGACGCTCACCAGCCGCGACGGGCAGGTGCAGCAGTCGCTGGAGGCGCTCCCGGCCTTCCTGCAGCAGGTGCCGCGCATCCACCGCGCGGAGATCGAGTGTCTCGCCCAGATCTCTCGGCAACTCGAGCACATGGGCAGCGGCACCCGCGAGGTGGTCGCCCGGCTGGAGGGCCTGCCGGACCTCCTGCGCACGCTGGCGGTCGGGCAGGCCGAGCAGGGCCGCTTCCTCGACCAACTCCAGGCGCGCCTGGGCGAGCACCTGGAGGTGCAGAGCCAGGCCATCCGCGAGGGCCTGGAGAGCACGCGGCGGCAGGCCGAGACGCAACTGGCCATGATCCGCTCGCTCGCCTCCACCCAGGAGGACATCTTCAGCACCTTCCAGAACACGCAGAACCGTGCGCTCAACGTGTTCCACCGCGCACAGCAGCAGGCCATCGCGCAGAACCGCGACGCCCAGGCGGTGATGAGCCGCCAGATCGAGGTCCTCGTGGACCGCGTGCACAGCGCCCAGGGCCGCGTCTTCTGGCTCTCCATCGCCTTCGCCGCCCTGGCCGCCGCCGGCCTCCTCGCCGTGCTCCTCCTCTGATCCCCCGGTCCGCGGACGGCGGGCGGTCGGCGCGCGCCGGGCGCGCCGCCCGCCCTGCTCACGCCCGGCCCGCCAGGGGCAGGGCCATGCGCAACTCGCGCCGGTCGGCCCGCGGGGCGGGCAGGAACCAGGCATGGCCCGTCTCGGTGAACCCCAAGGCGGCGTACAGCGCCCGGGCCGGGAGGTTGGCCTCGCCGACGTCCAGCAGGAGGCGTCCGAAGCCCGCGGCGCGGGCCCAGTCCACGACCGCCCCGACCAGGCGCGTGCCCACGCCCCGGCGGCGTCCCGGGGGCGCCACCCACATCGAGAGCAGATACGCCGCGGCGGGCGCGTCCGTCGCGTCCGTCGCGGGCGCCCCGCGCGCCAGGCCCAGGTCCCCCCCCGCCCCCGTCGCGACGAAGGTCGCCAGGGTACGGACCTGCTCCTCCCACGCCGCGTCGACCCAGGTCCTGGCCTCGACGAGCGTCGTGCAGAAGGCGTGCGGGTCCGCGTGAAGCGCGGCCAGGCGCAGGCGCTTGAGCCGCGGGCCTTCACCCGGCGCCAGGCGCACGACGCAGACGCCCGAGCTCATCCCGGTCCCACGCGTTCGGCCCGCCAGGCCCGCCACTCCCGTTCCAGGCCGGCCAGGTCGATCTCGAGCGTCCGGGCCAGCGCCCGGCCGAAGCGCGGCGCGTCCGAGTCCAGCAGGGCATGGACCCGGGCGCGGCCGAAGCGCTCGTGCAGGAAGCAGACCAACGCCAGGCCGTCCAGGTACGGATCGGTCACCTCCACGCCGAGGTCGAAGCCGATCCGCTCGGGCGCCTGGCGCTGCGCGGCCAGCGCCCGGTCCAGGACTTCGGTGCGGTTGCGCTCCGTGGTGAGCACGAGCCCCAGGTACTCCTCGAACCCCTGGACGAACCAGGGCGGGGCGTGGAAGAAGCGCCAGCCCAGGGGCTTGCGGGCCGTGATCCGGTCCAGGAGGATCGCCGAGTACTCGTGCAGGAGCAGCTTGCGGAAGTGGTCCTCCGAGGGGGCCTCGCCGAGTTGGCTCCGGTACGCCGGACGCCACGCCCCCGGCGTCAGCATCCGGATCGTCGCCTGGTAGCCCGCCGCGTCGCTTGCCGTCTCGATGCCCGCCCGCGCCTCCGAGACGGCCGCGGTCGGTTCGGGGTGCAGGATGACGCGGCAGCGCACGGCGAGGAGTTCCGGGACCGGGTGCGTCGTGAACTCGGCCGTGAGGGCCCGGATGCCGGCCTCGAGCCAGCCCCGCACGCGCCCGGCGTCCTTGGCGCCCCCCGGCGCGTGGTGGACCTCGAAGCGTTCCGAGCGCAGCACGACCCACCGCGGACCGCCCGTCCCGTCGTCGCCCGCACCGACGTCCGGGCGCAGGCCCAGCACGGCCAGCGTGACCAGCGCCAACGTGGCCGGCGTCCTACGCATCCACGGGGCCCTCCCCCGGCGCGCGGCGGGCCAGCCGACCTGCGGGCCGCCAGAGCAGGGCCACGGCGAGCACCGTGGCCGCGGCCGCGAGCCACCACTCGGCCCCGCCCGCGACGAGCAGCCCCGCCAACACGCCGACCAGCGCCTGGGCGATCGCGCGCGGCCCGCGGCCGGCCGACACGTCGCGCAGCATGAGGAAGAGCGCGGCCACGGCGGCCGCGACGCCGGCGACGCGAAGGAGGAGGGAGAGGCCCGCCTGTGCGCCTTCCTGCCACACGTCGAACTCCTCGCGCGGCAGGCTGCGGTCCGCCCGCGCGCCGGCGAGCGTGATCGCGGGAACGATCACGAGGGCGACCCCGAGGCTCGCCACCCCGAGCCCGAACAGCACGCGGCGAGCCCGCGGCGCGCGCGCCTGCCAGCCCGCAAGGAGCAGCGAGGCGCCGACGAGTACGCCGACCCCCATCGTCACCAACGCCATGCGGCATCCTCCGGGGCCCCCTGGCCCGTCCCGGGCCGGCACCCGCGCCGCCCTGCCCGTGAGCGTAGCGTCAGCGCCCCGGCGCCGCCAAGGCCCGGGGCTGGCCGCACGCCGCAGGCCCGCGGCTCGCCATCGACGATGCGGGGGCCAGCGCCGTCGCCTTGCGCAACGCGCCGCGCCTCCCGCGCGGGCAGGTCCGAGGTCGCGGCATCCCGGCGCGCCGCCGCGACCACCTGGGAGAGACGTTCCCACCCTCCGCGTCGCGTAGGGCACACCCCGGCGGCGGTCCGCGGCCGCGGAAGACGGGAACGCGGCGTCCTTGCACGCAACCGGATCGCCGTGGGGGACCGCGCCGCCGAGGGCGCGGCGCAACCGGCGACCGGGTGGTGGAGCTGAGGGGAGTCGAACCCCTGACCTCTTGAATGCCATTCAAGCGCTCTACCAACTGAGCTACAGCCCCACGAGGTCGGAGAGGCATTGTGGGGCTCGGGCCCCCCGGGGCCAAGAACTCCCCCACCAGCGCGGCGGGGCGGGCCGGAGCGCCGGCCCGGCCCGCGCCTTTGCGCCGCGCGGGCGGCCGCGGTACAAGGGGCGGGCTCTTTTCCGTCCGAGGGTGC